>CAVJGY010000035.1:0-9909 GCA_963648915.1 Acutalibacteraceae bacterium
TGTTTTGGCTGCCCAAAGACACGGATATAGTTTTCAGTGAAAATCCCGGCGGGGTGTCCATCCATGAAAGTTTTCGCATCAGACTTTGAAAGGGCTTTTACAGTAGTCGTGTCTGCGGCATCATTTTCTACTACGAAAAACCTACCATTCGGGCTTTGATATAGAGTTACGCTGCGGAAAAAATCCTCATGCCTACACAGAGGAGTTGACTTGTCAACAGCGTAGGAATAGCCGCCGATAAAAAACACGTTCTTCTTGCTGTCTGCCATTGTCGTTCCCTTTCTGATATGAAACAGTTGTATAACTTTTGCACAACTCCTGTATAACGAGTTTTATTGCACAAGTTAGAGGGTCGAGTTTCTTTCTTCTGTCATCTATTCTTCTATCTTCTATCCTCTATCTTCTGCTTTATTTGCCTTTCATTACCTTTTATAAAAAAGCCACCAGCTTTTTCTTTCAGGAAATTAGACAAACAAGGAGATAAAAAGCAAAAGAAAGGTGATGCTTTTGCACAACATAAAGGCATTGGCTTTAGTTTGCTTTTATTATCTTTAATTACCTTTCGTTGGCTTTATAGAGATTGGCTTGGCTGAGAACGCTTTTTCTCAGCCGTTCAGTTTCATCATCCGGTATGGCCTTGTACTTTTTGTTCCCACGTCCACCCTGCTTGCCGTTTTCCCGTCCTGCCTTTGAACGCGCACGGTAGCTTTCAGCCGCTTCATCAATGTTGTTGCACAGACGCTTGAATGATGCCTGTTCTATTTTGTCCAATGCTTGAAGGTCTGGGACGCTCCCGGATTCACAATAGTTCATTGCGGCCCGCATAGTACGCCCTATTTGTTCATCTGTCATAAGGTCGAACAGCTCTTTGCTGCTCTGCACCCAAAACTTGAACCAAGGGGCTTTCTTTTCGTCTGTCATAACTACCCCCACTGCTGCCGGATGCCGTGGGCGGTCTGGCCGGGCTTCGCCGGGACCGGGTCGCCCTGCTCAAAGTACCGGGCCAGACTGTCCAGATTCACAAGCCACATATGCCCGGTGTTTACATATCTAATTTTTCCCTCTTTGCACAGTCGGCGGATGTAGACCGGGGACAGGCCGTAAATTTCAGCGGCCTTTTTAACTGTTCCCATATTGGGATAGCGGATAGTGTCGCCCATGCGTCAACTCTCCTTTCGCACGTCATTTAATATTTCTTCCACTTCAACGCCAAAAGCATGGGCAAGGGCTGCAACAGTCGGTGCGCTACAGGAACCTCGACGTTTAATCATGGAGTAGCTCTGTTCTTTTATGCCTGCCTTTTGCGCTACTTGCTTACCGGTCAATCCGGCCTTACATTCCAAAATGGGCAGACGCTCTTTATTGATTTTCACACGGACACCTCTTTCTATTCTCAAGTGGGGAACCATAAATAGTATAATACCCATGTGAGAAATTGTCAACAAAATATATAAAATTGTTTACAAGTGGGTATTTTAGTGGTATTCTTGTTACAAGAAAAGGTTGGTGAAAATTTTGGGAATCGGAGCCAATGTGCAGAAGATAGCGCAGAAAGAGAATATTTCATTAAAAGAATTGAGCCGTCGTGCCCAGATACCATATACCACAGTTTACAATATGGTAAAAAGAGACAGTGACCGCGTGTCACCTGAAAATGTACAAAAGCTCGCGGATGCCTTGGGGGTTACGCCCGGTTATTTGCTTTACGGTGACACAGACCCGGTGCAGCGTTCTCTTTTTGATGCAGAGGATACGGCCAAAGCATTGAAAGGGGAGCTGCAAAAATCGCTTGAAACAGGAAAAATAACCCCGGCATTAACTAACGGCAAGGCCGCAAAGGCACTTTCTGTCCTTGAAAATCAAATGTGGACCGCCGTAGACGAGATAGGAAAAGAATCTGGAAGCGCACTTTTGCAGTTGTTCCGTTTTTTACCTCCCGACTTGCGGGATATTGTCGTTTACTATGAGGAACTGAACGCGGACGGTCAACGTGTTGCAAGGGAAAGAATCGAGGAACTTACTCAAATTTATAAATATCAGAGAGAGGAAAAAAGCCCACCAGAGAACGCACAGGACACCGCCGGGGATGCTCCCGAAGATATAGACCACAAGAACGGCTAAAGCCGCCCGGCGGGGGTTCTCTGCCGCTGTCAGCGTGGGTGCAGTCCCACAGAAAGTGTAACCACATGGCAAAGATAACAAAGCGGATGAAGAAAGACGGCTCCTGCTCCTACTGCATCCGAGTTTCCAACGGCTATGACAGGGCAGGCCGTCAAGTGCTGGTAAACCGCACCTATACGCCCCCGCCGGGAATGACCGGAAAGAAGCTGGAAAGAGAGCTGAAACGGCAGGCGGACGCATTCGAGCAGGAAGTGCGCAACGGTATTTCTCTTGAAGCATCTATGAAGATGGATGATTTGATAGAGCGGTGGTTCACCGAGTACGCAGAAAAGAAGCTCAAGCCCAAGACCGTTTACAACTATCGGCGGCTTGTGCCGCGTATCTCCGCCGGGCTGGGACAACTCAAGGTCTGCCAAGTCAAGCCCTCGCACCTCATGGCCTTTTACTCGAACCTAGAGGAACAGGGTGTGCGGGAAGATAGCACCTATACCGCAACACCTACCCTGCTGGAACTGCTGCCACACGGCAAGCGGGGTGAGATTGCAAAGGCGGCAGGCATTGGGGAAGATACCATGCGGAACGTGCACAGGGGCGCAAACGTGAGCCAGAGCACGGCGGAAAAGGTTTCCCGGGTCGCTGGGCTTCCTCTTTCCAAAGCGTTCACAGAGCACGTCAGAGAGGGCGGAAAGCTCAACGGGAACACGGTACAGCACTATCACCGGATGTTGTCCAGCGTGTTCACAAAGGCGGTGCAGTGGGGGCTTGTACCGGAAAATCCCTGTAAGCGGGCAGAAGCACCCAAGGCCGAAGAGATAGACGTGCAGGCCCTCGAAGAATTGGACGTTGCCCGGCTCCTGCAAGCCTTACAGGATGCGCCAACACAATTCAGTGTCATTACACAGCTTGCCTTGTTTACGGGCGCACGGCGGGGCGAGATTTGCGGTCTGCGCTGGTCTGACGTGGATTTGGACGCGGGTACAATCTCCATTGAACGCACCTTGCAATACATCCCGGGTAAAGGCACGGTGTTCACCTCGCCCAAAACAAAACGCTCCCGGCGGTGCATCAAGATGGGCGCAGACTGTGTACAGCTCTTGCAGGAATACCGCAAGCACCAAAAGGCGGAGCGGTTCAAAATCGGTTCCGAGTGGGTGCGCAAGGTGGAAATAGAGGGTAAGACGGTGGAAAACGACCTGCTGTTTACCAAATGGAACGGCGCACCTATCGACCCCAAGACGGTAACGACGTGGTTCCCGGGCTTTCTTGCGGCGCATGACCTGCCGCCCGTACACTTCCACAGCCTGCGGCACACCAATGCCAGCTTGCTGATAGCCGCCCATGTTCCCGTTACGGCGGTTTCTGGCCGTCTGGGCCACGCCAAGACCAGCACCACCACTGACATTTACGCTGGGTTCATCCGTTCGGCGGATGCAGCGGCGGCGGACGCTCTAACGGATGTGTTCACCCGCATTCGGGAAGAAAACCACGCATGACCGGGAAACAAAAATACAGCCCACAGGGGGCGGAGATGATTCCGCCGGGCCTGTGGGCTGCTTCTCTTTCTGTTCATTATGGGGTGTCCTCTGGAAAGTGCCTTATTTGTGCCTTATCCACCGAGAAAGGCCGGGCGCAGAGATGCACGACCGAACGCAAAAACGACGATGATTCTATATAAAAGTGCACGACGAAACACGGCCAAATCTTAGAGCGGCCATTCTTTTAATCAGAGGGCCAGGGATTCGAGTTCCCTCGAGCGCACCAAAAGGACGTAAGATCGGTTGATTTTGCGTCCTTTTCTTTTTATCTTATCGTCAAAGCACACGCCGCCCATCTCACGTTTCAATGTGAGCCGGGCGGCGTAGTTTTTCCATTTTTATTTTTCCGGTTTATTTTTCTTCGGGAACACGAAGGGGTCATGGAGGTAGACGGCGACGAGGTAAGCGGCCATGAAGCACCAAATGACAGGCTCACAGAGGATGACGGCATTATACTCGAACTTCGGGATGAAGAAGAGCACAAAGATAATCTTACCGACGAATTCAATGACGCTGGAGAAGAGGGGCAGCACCTTCTGACCGAGGCTCTGGAGGGCATAGCGGGTCGAGATGAGGACGCCCAGAACGGCGTAGAAGGGGGCATTCCAGAGCAGATACCGTGCGCCGTTCTCGAGGACGACCGGCTCACTCGAGCCGGAGACAAAGCGCACCATCCACTCTGCGCCGACACTCATCAGGAGGACGGCACAGACGGCGACCACGACCGAATACAGGTAGATGTCCCGCATTCCCTTGCGGACGCGGTCGGGGTGGTTTGCACCGCGGTTCTGGGAAACAAAGGTCGAGCCTGCCGAGGCCATTGCCAGAATCGGCATATCGGTCACACTGAACAGCTTGCGGGCCGCCGTGTGTCCAGCAATGACGAGCGTGCCCAGACCGTTGATGCCGTACTGCAAAATGACCGAACCAGCCGAGACGATGCTGCTCATCAAACCCATCGAGATACTCTGGCTGAACAGCTCCCAATAGAGCTTCTGGCCGACCTTGAAATGCTCCTTTTCGGGCAGAAGGATGCGGGTCTTTTTGCAGACGTAGAGGATGCACAGCACGACGGAAACGCCCTGTGCAATGACTGTTGCGACTGCTGCACCTGCCACGCCCATTCCAATCCCTGCAATGAAGGCGATATCCAGCGCGACATTCAGCAGGGACGAGATGACAAGGAACACCAGCGGCATCACGCTGTTTCCGATGGCGCGGAGCAGACCCGCACAGAGGTTATAGGCGAACATGACGATGACGCCGAGATCGATGATGAAGATATAGCTGTACGCCTCCTCGAGAATCTCTGCCGGGGTATCCAGCAGAACGAGCAGGGGATGCAGGCCGAAAAATCCGGCCAGCGTGATAACCAGAGATGAAATCAAGCCAATGACAAGAGAGCCTGCCACGGTCTTTTTAAGCAGCTCCTCGTCCTGCGCCCCGTAGGAGCGCGCTGCGACGATGGCGAGGCCGTTTCCGATACCGAGGCCAAAGCCGACCAGAAGCTCGTAGATCGAGCCGCAGGAGCCAATGGCGGCAAGGGCGGTGTCGCCCAGCACATTGCCGACGATCATGGTGTCCACGGTGTTATAGAGCTGCTGGAACAGGTTCGAAACGAAGATGGGCAGCATAAAAACCAGAAGGCTCTTCAAAATCGGGCCGTTCATCAGATCGACGTTCTGGTTGAAAAAGGATCTTTTTGCGGTTTGGGTCATAGTTCCTCCGGGATGTTTTACCTGCGAAGGGCGACCCCTCGGCATTGCCGAGGGGTCGCCCTTCGTGTATCTTCAAAAAATCAATCAAAGCTCCTGCGTCTCGAAGCCGTTGGCGGTCAGGACTTCCACACTGGTGAAGCCTGCGGCCTTGATCGCTTCGGCGGCTTCCTCGAAGCCAAAGGTCAGGCTTCCGACGTCGTGGGAGTCGGAAGTGATGATGACCTTACCGCCCATCTTCTGCCATTCGCCCAGCAGCCATGCGCCGGGATAGAAGTCCTTGCGATAACCGCGGTAGACGCCGCCGGTGTTGACCTCCAGCAGGCAGTCGTTCTCTTTTGCGGCCTGCAGTGCCTTGAGTGCAGCGGCCTTGTAACGGGGAGATTCCTCGTCGAAGAACTCGCCGTTCGCGTTCAGCTTCTTGATGAGGTCGATGTGTGCCAGAATGTCGGGCTTGAGAGCAGCGACCTTCTCGACCTCAGCAAAGTATGCCTCGGCAGCGGCCAGAGCGTCGCCGTCAAAGTCGTCGTTGATGCAGTCCCAGAGATCCTTCGGGCGGAAGTCGATCTCGTAGTATTTGCCGGTCTTTTTGCCGTAGAGGTGGTGTGCACTGCCGATCCAGTAATCGTAGGCCTCGGGCTTATCCTCGCTGAGGATATCCCACTCGATGCCGCAGAGGATGTCCACCTTGCCCTTGTACTCGGCCTTGAGCTTTGCGATGGTGGCCTTGTACTGTGCCGTGCGGCTGGGGCTCATGCAATATTCCCGGTCGCGCTGGGTGTAGCTATGGCCGGAGAAGCCCAGTGTCGTCAAGCCCTGCGCACAGGCAGCAGAGGCCATATCCTGTAAGGTGTTTTTGCCGTCACACATTGTCGAGTGGCAATGAACGCTGGACTTCTTGTAATCTGCCATAGTTGAACTCACTGCATCCTTTCCTGTTTCACCTTGTGGTCGATGACATGGCGTTTTTCCAGCTCGCGGGTGATGTCCTCCACCGAAATTCCGGCCTGGACCATCAGCACCAGCACATGGTATGCCAAGTCACTGATCTCATAGATCGTTTCTTCCTTGTCTTCCTTTTCGCCTGCGATGATGACCTCAGTGCATTCCTCGCCGACCTTCTTGAGAATTTTTTCCTTGCCCTTCTCGAAGAGATAGGTGGTGTAGCTGCCCTCCTGCGGGTTCGTCTTGCGGCCCTTGATGAGCTCATACAGACCTTGCCAGCTGAACTGCTTCAGCTCCGGAGAGACGTACACCTCGTTGAAGAAGCAGCTCTCTGCTCCGGTGTGGCAGGCCGGGCCGCTCTTGACGACCTCGACCACCAGCGCGTCCTTGTCGCAGTCGGCGGTGATGGACACCACTCTCTGGACATTTCCGCTCGTCTCGCCCTTCCGCCAGATCTCCTGACGGCTGCGGCTCCAAAAGACCGTACGACCCTCTGCGATGGTGAGAGCCAGCGTCTCGGCGTTCATGTAGGCAAGGGTCAGGACCTCCTTGGTATAGTGATCCTGCACGATGGCAGGGATGAGGCCTTTTTCGTCAAATTTCAGTTCCATAAAAATTCTCCTTCCCCTCGAAAGGGGATACATACAGTTTATCCTAAACTTGGCTGAAACGCAAGGGGTTCACAGCCGCATTTCTACTCCATTTTGATTTAAATATTCTTTGAGCTCCCGGATGGTGAGCAGCTTTTGGTGGAAGATGCCCGCCGCAAGTCCGGCGTCGATGCCCTTATGGTGGAACAGCTCGAGGAAGTCCTCCTTCTTGCCTGCACCACCGCTGGCAATGATGGGGACATTGACCCGCGCCGCGACTGCGTCCAGCATCTCAAGGTCGAAGCCATTCCGGACGCCGTCGGTGTCAATGCTGTTCAAGCAGATTTCGCCTGCGCCGTGGTCGACCGCCCACGAGATCCAGTCCAGAGCGTCCCGTCCGGTATTCTCCCGGCCGCCCTTGGCAAAGACCATAAACTTTCCGTCCACCCGCTTGACGTCCGCCGAGAGGACAACGCACTGGTTGCCGTATCGCTGCGCCGCCGCCGGGATGAGGTCGGGATTTTTCAGCGCACCCGAGTTGACGCTGACCTTATCCGCGCCGCACTTGAGCACCCGGTCGAAATCGTCCAGCGTGTTGATGCCGCCGCCGACCGTCAGCGGGATAAAAATTTCGCTGGCGACCTTGGTGAGGATCTCGGTGAAGAGGGTGCGTCCCTCAAAGCTGGCCGTGATGTCATAGAACACCAGCTCGTCCGCTCCGGCGGCGTTGTATATCCGCGCCATCTCCACCGGGTCGGCCACGTCCTTGATGCCCTCGAAATTCGTTCCCTTGACGACCCGGCCATTCCGGACGTCGAGGCAGGGAATGATGCGTTTTGTGATCATCGTTCGTTTCCCCTCTGCTTATTTTTGCACCAGTTCGACGCAGTGCTTGAGGTCGAGTGCGCCCGTATAAAGGCTCTTTCCCAGAATCGCCGCCGCGACGCCCATCTGTTCCAGCTCGAGCAGCTCCGACTCGTAGGAGATGCCGCCGCTGGCCGTAAACGCCATGCCGGGCACTTCCTGCACGAGCTGGCGATAGAGCTTGAGGTTCGTGCCCTGCATTGCACCGTCACAGGCGATGTCAGTGTAGATGACCGCCGAACAACCTGCGTCGGCCAGACGCTTACAGAAGTCCACGCCCTTTTCCGCGCTGACCTCTTTCCAGCCGTGGATGGCGACATAACCGTCCTTTGCGTCCACACCGACCGCGATTTTATCGCCGTACTTTTTCAGCATCCGGGCGGTAAAGTCGAAATCGGTCACGGCCACACTGCCGAGGATGCAGCGGCCCACGCCGAGGGAGAGATATTTTTCAATGCGTTCTTCGGTGCGGATGCCGCCGCCGACTTCGATATACAAGCCGCCCTGTTTTGCAAGCGCGGCGATGGTGTCATAATTGGAGAGTGTGCCGTCCTTCGCACCGTCAAGGTCGACCACATGCAGGTTCTTTGCGCCTGCGTCCAGAAATGCCCGCGCCTGTGCGCAGGGGTCTTGACCGTAGACGGTCATCCGGTCGTAATCACCCTGTGTCAGACGGACGACATGGCCGTCTCTCAGGTCGATGGCAGGAAATAGCTGCATCTGTTACACCTCCGCAAATGCTTTCAGGATACGAAGTCCGGTGTCGCCGCTCTTCTCCGGGTGGAACTGGGTGCCGTACACGCGGCCCGCCTTGACAACGCCCGTGACCGGGATGGAATAATCGCTGACGGCCAGCGTGCTTTCGGCGCAGTTCTTGCCGTAGTAGCTGTGGACGTAGTAGACATATTCGCCCTCCCGGATGTACTTGAAGAGCGGGTCATCCTTGAGGATGTGAAGGGCGTTCCAGCCGATTTGAGGGACTTTCAGGCTCTTGTCAGTCAGGTCGTTTTCCAGCGGGCAGACCTCGCCCTTGACGAAGCCAAGACCCGCGTGCTCGCCGTATTCGTAGCTCTTTTCAAAGAGGAGCTGCATCCCCAGACAGATGCCCAGAAGCGGCTTCGTCTCGGCCTCCTTCCGGATGACCGGGACAAGGCCGGTGGCTTCCAGCTTTGCCATTGCATCTGCGAATGCACCCACACCGGGCAGGATGAGGCGGTCCGCCTTCCGGATGGTATCGGGGTCGGCGGTGACGACGGCTTCCAGCCCCAGCTTTGCCAGACTGGAACGGAGGCTGAACAGGTTGCCGACGCCGTAATCAATGATTGCGATCATACCAGCAGTCCTTTCGTTGAGGGGATCTCGTCCGGGTGTGCCGCGTCAATTTTGACCGCAGCGGCCAGTGCCCGGCCTGCGCCCTTAAAGCAGGCTTCGAGGATGTGGTGGGTGTTCTCGCCCGCGAACTGGACGAAATGGATGGTCGCCTGCGCGTTCCGGGCAAAGCCCAGCCAGAACTCCTTCATGCACTCCACATCAAAGTCGCCGACCTTCTCGGTCTGACAGTGGATATCCCAGTTCAGGGTGCAGCGGCCGGACAGGTCGACCGCACAAAGAATGAGGGCTTCATCCATCGGGAGATAGAAGCTTCCGTACCGCTGGATGCCCCGCTTTTCGCCCAAGACCGTATTGAACGCCTGACCCAGTGCGATACCGATATCCTCGGCGGTGTGGTGGTAGTCGACCTCCACATCACCGTGACAGGTCAGCACCAAGTCAAAGCGGCCATGCCGGGCAAACAGCTCGAGCATATGGTTCAGGAAACCGCATCCGGTGTCCACCTGATAGCGGCCCGTGCCGTCGAGGTTGAGGTTCAGTTCGATCTGCGTCTCATTCGTATTTCGTGTGACTGTTACTTCCCGCATGGTTCATTCCTCCAGAATCGCGTCGAGTGCCGTCAGGAAGGCCTGCATCTCGTCCGGCGTGCCGATGGTGATGCGCAGTCGGTTCGCGATGCGGGGCGCATCGAAGTGACGGACGAGGACGCCCTTTTCCTTCAGTTTCCGGTACAGCTCGCCGCCGTCCTTTTTATCGCTCTCGGCAAAGAGGAAATTCGAGCGGCTCTCGGTGCAGGCAAAGCCTCGC
>CAVJGY010000036.1:0-9878 GCA_963648915.1 Acutalibacteraceae bacterium
GAAGTCATTCTTTCGTGCAGCACTTGGTGCTCGAGTATAATACCACTCTTAGACCAGATTGTCAACACTTTTCGCCAAGTTTTTTTCATCTTTTTTGAAAAAGCGAATTTCCTTGCAGTTTCCGGCGGGCTGTTATATATTATAATTACATTATAAGTCACAGGAGGCTCACCCAGATGATCCTGACGGTCAACATTGGCAATACCCATATCACAGTCGGCGGATACGAGCACGACACCCTTCAATTTTGCGGTCGGCTGCATTCCGATGCTGCTGCTACCATTGATGAATATGCCCTTCGCCTGCACAATCTGCTTGCTCTGCACGGTGCGTCTCCCGCACAAATCGAGGGCGGCATTCTTGGCAGCGTCGTGCCTGCTCTGTCCGGCCGGGTATTGGCCGCATTGAAGATGCTCTGCAATGTCCGCATCCTGACGGTCGGCCCGGGCCTGAAAAGCGGGATCAAGCTCCGGCTCGACAATCCCGCTCAACTGGGTGCCGAGCTTCTCTGCGGTGCAGTCGCCGCTCTTTCGGAGTGTGCCGGGCCGCTGGCTGTCATCTCTGCCGACACTGCCATCTCGATGATGGCCGTCAACGCCAAGCAGGAGCTTGTGGGCGGCGTCATTCTTCCCGGCCCTCAGCTTTCGCTGGCCGCACTGGTGCAGAACACCGCCCAGCTGCCCCAAATCGACCTTTCCGCGCCCGCTCCTACCTCTATTTTAGGAAAGAACACCTCCGCCTGTCTGCAAAACGGTTTTGTGTTAGGAACAGCTGGGCTGCTGGACGGCTTGGCTGACCGCTTCTGTGCCGAGCTTGGCCCGGAGACCAAATTCTTCGCCACGGGAAATCTGCCCCGTTCCATCCGGGAGGCCTGCCGCACCCCCATCCACTATCGGGAAACGCTCATTCCCGACGGCCTGTATCGGATCTGGCTGCGAAACCGCAAAAATTAAGAGAAGTCGCCGAAGAATTCCATTTGCTTTTTTGCTCTGCCTGTGCTATACTATGTTGTACTGATTCATCAGTGATTGTGCGATCGTAGCTCAGCTGGATAGAGCGTTCGGCTCCGACCCGGAAGGCCAGAGGTTCGAATCCTCCCGGTCGCACCAAGCAAAGAAAATCCGAATCCTTCTCGTATGAGAGGGGTTCGGATTTTTTGTTCTTATTCTTCTTTTTTCGTTTCCAGCATCCAATCCTCAAAAGTGCAGATGCTGGGATTCTGTTCAATAAAGGTATCCAACTCAGCATTGAAGCAGTCAATCGCCTGCTGGTGGCTGCTTTTGGGATAACGGTTGATGAGCTGGTAGCAGATGCGCGGCGCAGGGCTTTCCTGCATCCGATACCATGCCAGATTTCCGCTGCGGCTGATGACCTGCACCACCGACATAGGTGCGATGGCCCAGCGACCCGGTTCGGTCAGATAGTGCTTGAGCATGGAGCCTGTGTTCACCGTGATGAGCGGAAGTTCAGAGGGGTTCCAGTAGCGGTCATGCCACTGCTGGTAGTCCTGCCCCCAGCGCAGAAAAACTTCCTTGCCGACATCCAGTTCACGCGGATGGATGCCTTCATAATAGGGGCTGTCCTTTTGGCAGACTAAGTACATCAGTTCCCGGTAAACTGGGCGGGAAATAACTTCCGGGTAGCGGATGCGCTGACTGAACACGAAACCCATATCCACATCCCGGCTCTGCACCCGGCTGTTGATTTCACTGGAATGGAAGGTATTGATGGAAAGCCGGATGCTCGGATATTTTTCCATGTGCGCCCGATAGAGTGGTAGAAGAGTGTAGTTGTTGATGGCATCCACACCTGCAATGCGAAGCGTTTGTAGGTCGGATTTGTTTTTCAGATTTTGCGTTTCCTTCCACAGGGAAGCCCATTGACTTGCCAGCGGTACGAACTCCTTGCCGTAGCTGGTCAGTTCGATGGTGCGGTGGCCTTTATGTCGAATCAGCAGTGGGATGCCCAGTTCCTGCTCCAGAAGCTGGATGCGGCTGCTGACGGTGGACTGGGAAACAAACAATGCTTCTGCGGCTGCGGAAATGGTGCCGCCAGACACGGCTGCAAGAAAGGTTTCAACTTGTTCGTAGGTCATACCGCACTTCCTCCTGACGTTTTTTGAAATATCGGTTCTGGTGATATTATATAGTTTTATAATTCGTTTTACAATATCTTCTGGCTATGTTATGATAACGGTGCAAGGAAAATCCGATGTGCGCACAGCGGAAATCATTCGTAATCGTGAGGTATTTCATTATGAACATTGGCTACTGTATCAAAAATGATTTCCCGCGCCCGTCTGCCGAGCTGTTGGCAAAGTTTGACGGTATTCCGGTGCCGAATCTGGGCGATGCCATGAACCGCACCGCCGCAATTTCGGCACAGATTACGCCGGTGAACAACATCCGGCTGACCGGCACGGCCTACACCGTCCGTGTTCCGGCAGGCGACAATCTTCTCTTTTATTACGCCATCGACAATGCAAAGCCCGGTGATGTGATTGTGGTCGACGGCGGCGGCTTTGAGGAACGCGCCCTCTGCGGCGAGATCATGGCGGCTTACGCGGCAAAGCGCGGCATCGCAGGCTTTGTTGTCAACGGTGCGATTCGCGACAAGGTGGAGCTTACCGAGATGAACTTCCCGGTGTTTGCAAAGGCATCCTGTCCGAACGGCCCGTACAAAAACGGCCCGGGCGAGATCAATGTCCCGGTCAACATCGGCGGACGCATCGTCTGCCCCGGTGACATTCTGGTGGGCGACGGCAATGGTCTGGTCGTCATCCGCCCGGAGGACGCGGAAAAGGTTCTGGATTCCGCTCACGCCGTCATGAAAAAAGAAGCAGGCATGATGAAGGAAATTGAAGAGCAGGGCAAGATGAGCCTTGGCTGGATGTACGAAAAGATCACCAACGATCAGTGCAGCATCGTTGGCTGAAAACAGGAAGGAGAACATCATGGATCACAAGAAAACGGCACTCGACCTGATCGAAAAAGCAGGCGGTTACAGCAACATCAAGGCCGTGGGTCACTGTGCGACCCGTCTGCGCTTCACCCTGATTGACAAAGACGCCGCAGATCTGGACGGCATGAAGGCTGTTCCCGGCGTGCTGGGCGTTATCTACGCCTCCGGTCAGGCACAGATCGTGGTCGGCAAGGAGCTGATCCCGCTCTACAATGCGGCAAATGAACTGTATGAGAAAAACGCTCAGCCCGCACCGAAAGCGGCTGAAAAGAAATCCGCTTCGTCAAACGGCAAAAAAGGCCCTCACGAATACTTCAATGCGGCGGTCAGCTTCATTGCTGGTGCAGTCGCCCCCACCGTTCCCGGTCTGATCGGCGGCGGTATGCTCAAAGTTCTGCTGCTCCTCATTTCTTATGCAATGCCCGTCTTTAAAGAGGGCAACACTTACATGGTGCTGAGCTGGGTCGCGAACGCCCCGTTCTACTTCATGCCCATCTTTGTGGCCTACGGCGCGGCAAAGCAGCTGGGTTCCACGCCTATCTACGCTATGGCGGGTGCGGCCAGCCTGCTGACCCCGGCCTTCACCTCGATGGTCGCCAACGGCGAAGCACTCACCCTGCTGAGCCTGCCCGTCAAACTGGTCAAGTATCAGCAGCAGCTTCTGCCCGCTCTGCTCATTGCGCTGGCCTGCCACTTCTTTGAAAAGCTGCTGAATAGGATTGTTCCGGGTATCTTCAAGTCCATCTTTGTTGGCATGGGCATCATGGGGCTTTCCATGATCCTCGGCTTCACCGTGCTGGGACCTCTGGGCAGCTATGTCGGTTCGGCAATCTCCGGTGTGTTCGTCTGGCTGGGTGCCAATGTCGGCCCGCTGGCAGTCGGTATTCTGGCCGGTGTGATGCCTTGGCTGGTCATGACCGGTATGCACCACGCAATTTCTCCCTTTATGGCACAGTCCATTGCAAACCCCGGTTATGACCCCATCTTCCGCCCCTCTTTCATCCTGCACAACATGGCCGAAGGCGGTGCCTGCCTTGGTGTTGGCCTGCGCAGCAAGAACCCGGCTTTCCGTTCCGAGGCTTTCAGCCTTGCCTTTGGCTGCATCGTGGCTGGCGTGACGGAACCGGCTATTTACGGCATCAACTTCAAGCTGAAACGCCCCATGTACGGCGTGATGGCCGGTGGTGCCGTGGGCGGCATCGTGACCGGTATTCTGGGCGCAAAGGCTTATACCATGGGCTACTCCACCATCATGGCACTGCCTATCTTTGAAGATACCATCATCGCAATGCTCATCGGCATCCTTGTGGCGATTGCTGTGTCCGCAGCTGTTACCTTCGTGTTGGGCTATGACCCGGCAGACGAGCCGAAAATCGCAGAATAACAGGAGGTTTTGAACCATGAAACTCCATTCCAAATACCGGGATACTTTCCCGGAAGGCTTCCTCTGGGGCGGCGCGATCGCCGCGAATCAGGCAGAGGGCGCATGGCAGGAGGACGGCAAAGGCTGGGATCTGGCCTGTTGCTTCTCCAACGGCGTCCACCACAAGTTTCAGGGAAAGCCCGTTCCCGGCAGTCAGTATTATCCCCATGAGACCGCAATCGACTTTTACCACCGCTATAAAGAGGACATCGCGCTGTTTGCCGAGATGGGCTTCAAGGTGTTCCGCACCTCCATTGCATGGACGCGCATCTTCCCCACCGGAACGGAAACCGAACCCAACGAGAAGGGCTTACAGTTCTATGATGATCTGTTCGATGAGCTGAACCGGAACGGTATCCAACCGCTTGTAACCATCAGCCACTACGAGATGCCGCTCTACCTCGTGGAGCATTACGGCGGCTGGCGCAGCCGGGAGTTGATCGGCTTTTTTGAAAACTACTGCCGCACCATCTTCACCCGCTATAAGGATAAGGTGAAGCTGTGGCTGACCTTCAATGAAATCAATAATATGCGCCGCAATGCGGACTATGTGGCAGGTGTGATTTTTGATGGCACGGAAACGAACCACAAGCAGCTGATCTATCAGGCCGCGCACAATATGTTCGTGGCCAGCAGTCTGGCAAACAAACTCTGCCATGAGATCATCCCCGATGCAAAGATTGGCTGTATGCTGTCGCTGTCCAATATCTATCCGTACAACTGCGACCCGCAGGCGGTGTTTGAAACGATGGACATTCGCCGCAAGTCGCTGTTCTTCAGCGATGTGATGGTGCGCGGCTACTATCCCGGCTACATCTACCGCCTGTGGGCAGAAAACGATGTTCACATCGAAATTGAACCGGGCGACTTGGAGTTGATTCGCCAGTACCGCAGCGAGTTTGTGGCGTTCAGCTACTACCGCACCTCCACCCATGAAGCCGGAAAGCCCTCCTTCTTTGATACGGGCGGAGAATACAGCACCCCGAACCCCTTC
Source organism: Acutalibacteraceae bacterium (assembly GCA_963648915.1). Taxonomy (GTDB): domain Bacteria; phylum Bacillota; class Clostridia; order Oscillospirales; family Ruminococcaceae; genus Faecalibacterium. The sequence continues at coordinate 5,379 of CAVJGY010000036.1, forward strand.
CTGAAAACCAGTGAATGGGGCTGGCAGATTGACCCGGTGGGTCTGCGCTACACCTTGAACGAGATTTACGACCGCTATCAGGTGCCGGTGTTCCCGGTGGAAAATGGTCTGGGCGCACAGGATGTGGTCGAGGACGGTCAAATCCATGACCCCTACCGTATCGACTATCTGCGCGAGCATCTTCTGGCTGTGCGTGATGCTATCCGGGATGGAGTGGACATTATGGGCTATGCCTACTGGGGTCCCATCGACATTGTGTCGGCATCCACCGCAGAAATGAAGAAGCGGTATGGTTTCATCTATGTAGACAAGGACAACGAAGGTCACGGCACCTTGCAGCGCATCAAGAAGGATTCGTTTGCATGGTATAAGCACCTGATTGAAACCAATGGCCGCAGTCTGGAAGAAGCCTGATCTGGCAGGAGATTTGGCTTCCTTGGGAAAACGATAGAGTGCGCCCTCCCGGTCGCACCAAGCACCGCGTCTGAAAAGATGCGGTGCTTTTTCTTTTCTGTTTTTTCGCTTGCAAAACCCCAAATCCGCCTTATAATAGAGCAGGTGCCCCGGTGTGCGCGGGCATGTTCTGGATTTAGGAAAAAGGAAAAGGAATATGAAATCATCTGCAAAAACTCTGACGGAAGGCCCACTGGCGAAGCAAATTTTACTCGTCAGTCTGCCGCTGGCTCTGTCGAACCTGCTGCAAGTGCTCTTCAACATGTCCGACGTCGCCGTAGTCGGTCGGTTCGCAGGCTCGACGGCGTTGGGTGCAGTCGGCTCGACCAGCATCTTCGTCACCCTGTTCACCGGCTTTCTCATCGGCCTGAGCAACGGCATCAATGTTCTGGTCGCCCGCTTTTACGGTGCGCGGCATCCGGACGATGTTCACAAGACTGTTCACTCCGCAATTTTTATCAGTTTTATTGCTGGCATCGTCCTGCTGCTGGTGGGTCTGCTGGGTTCGCCCGCACTGCTCCGCCTGCTGAACACCAAGGACGACCTGCTGCCGGGTGCGATTCTGTACCTGCGGGTCTACTTCCTCGGTATGCCCGCCCTTGCACTGTACAACTTCGGCAACGCCGTATTCAGTGCCATCGGTGAGACGAAAAAGCCGCTGACCTATCTTTCTATTGCGGGTGTGCTGAATATCCTGCTGAACCTCTTTTTCGTCGTCATCTGCAAGCTGGACGTGGCGGGCGTCGCGCTGGCAAGTGCGCTGAGCCAGTGCGTTTCCGCCGGACTCATCCTTCACGCACTGACAAAGGTGCAGGACTGCTACGCGCTGGACTTCAAGGCCATCCGTCTTGACCCGGTCATGACAAAAAGCATCCTCGGTCTGGGTCTGCCCGCAGGTTTCCAGAATGCGATTTTTGCAATCGCAAACCTCTTCATTCAGGCGGGCGTCAACTCCTTCGATTCTCTGATGGTGAAGGGCAACTCCGCCGCCGCCAACGCCGACAACATGATCTACGACGCAATGGCCGCCTTCTACATGGCCTGTGCAAGCTTCATGAGCCAGAACTACGGCGCGGGCAAGGTCGACCGCGTGAAGAAGAGCTACTTCATCAGCTTGGCCTACTCGTTCGGCGTCGGTCTGGTGCTGGGCGGTTCGCTCTTCCTGTTTGGCCGGAGCTTCCTTGCCCTCTTCACCACCGAAGCCTCTGTCATCGACGCGGGCATGAAACGTGTTCAGGTCATGGCACTGGCCTACTGCATCTCGGCCTTCATGGACTGCACCATCGCGGCCTCCCGCGGCCTGGGCAAAACCATCGTGCCGACCGTCATCGTCATTCTGGGTTCGTGTGTGTTCCGTGTCATCTGGGTCTATACCATCTTCGCACACTTCCACACCATCCCGTCGCTCTACCTGCTCTATCCCTGCTCTTGGACGCTGACCGCCATTGCGGAAATCGTCTACTTCGTCCGCTGCTACAAGCAGTCCATGAAAATTTTCAAAGAGCCGATACAGCATCAGACTGCATAACATAAAACTGAAAAGGGCAGATGTCACACATTCCGTGACATCTGCCCTTTTTGCATCTTTGATTTACTGATAATCGTGGTTCAGGAACATCGCCTTGATCTGGACGATCTCGTCAAACTCCTCCTGCTCGACCTCCACATCGGCGTTGACGGCCTTGAGGCGGTTCTTGACGGCTTCCAGTGCTTCGGGCACGGTCACCGCCTGACCTTCTTCTACGGCGTCGATCATCCGCTTGAGCACCATCGGGTGTGCGTACTGCTCAGGCACGGGGAACGTGCCCTGCGGGTACTTCTTCACATAGTCGGCAACGGCCTGTTCCGCCTTCTCTGCGCGGGTCATAATGGCCTTGTGGTTGTTCCGTGCCGTCGGCATCATGTTATAGCTCGAGAAGAGGAAGATGGCCGCGAAACCGAACAGCGCGAAATAGATGCCGTAGCTTCCGGTGTGAGTCAGCAGCGAGTGGATGCCATAAGCCGCCGCCACGACACCGAACAGGCTGATGATGAGGGCGACATATTTATACACCGGCTTGCTTTGCAGCTGAGCGCGCTTCCGACACTCGGCCTGACTCAACTCCTGCGCCAGCTCCGGCTTTGCATCCAGATATTCTTTCGCGCGGGTCAGGACGGTCACCGTATGCTTTGCATCCTTGGACAGCTCCGGAAGCTTGCGGGCAGCTTTTTCCTCCTCCTTTTTCTGGAGGGTCTGCTCGCCTGCCGCACTCAGCAGCTTGATTTGCGGCTGGGTCTTTGCCAGCAGCTCGAGGAGGGCGTCCACATCCCGCTCGTCCTTGAAGTTGCACTGCTTCTGCTTTCCGCCGTCGTACTCGACCACCAGATACGGCATCGAGGCGAACGCGCCCTTGCCCGAGAAGCCGCCCTCACTCATGGCGACCCGCTTGAACACGCGGCTGATGCTGCTGTAGGGCAGATAATACCGACGGTCGATGTAGAAGCTGTTCAGGTAGAGAGCCTTTTTGCCGACACCACACGGGCCGATCTTTTTGCAGGCTTTTTTGTCCGCCTCAAGCTCTGAGTCATCCAGATGTGCGAGGCCAAGCTGTGCAGGTTTGAAGAACATACAATATCCCTTCTTCTTCGATTCGTTGTTTCCATTTTCCCACCGCAGAAGCAAAATTGCAAGAGCATTCTCGAACAAAAAATCGGCTGCTGGGTTGGCAGCAGCCGATTTGGGATTCAAGCGAAACGCTCACACAAAGCTTTGTTTATGCGGCTTTCTTTGCGGTGTGCTTCTTGGTCGCATGGATGAACAGAGCCAGCATTGCGATCGCGAAGATGACGCCGATGGGATATGCAACAGCGGTGTTGTAGATGGTTGCGCCCTCAGCCGTCTTGGAGTTCAGGATGCTGCCCAGGCACTCGGGAGCGAGGATGAAGTAAGTAGAGGAGACCGCGCTCATGAAGGTTGCAGGAACAGCGGTGATCCAGTAGTTCTTCTTCTCCTGGAACAGGTACATGGAAGCAGCCCACAGGACGATCATTGCCAAGGTCTGGTTGGTCCAGCTGAAGTAACGCCAGATAACGGTGTAGTTGATGAAGCCCAGTGCATTGCCGATGCCAAGGAAAGCACCAACGCCCAGAACGGGAACGCAGAGCTTCAGGCGGTTTGCGTAGCTGTCCTGATCGATCTTGAACCAGTCAGCCAGCGTCAGACGAGCAGAACGGAATGCGGTATCGCCCGAGGTGATGGGGCAGATAACGACGCCGATCATTGCCAGTGCAATACCGACACCGCCCATGGTCTTGGAGCAGACGTCATAGATAGCGGCGGACTGGCCTTCTGCCAGAGCAGCTGCCAGACCCGTGTTCAGACCGCCAGTGATCTCGTACAGAGAGCAGCCAGCTGCGGCCCAGATCAGAGCAATGATGCCTTCACAGACCATTGCGCCGTAGAATACGAAGTGACCCTGCTTCTCACTCTTCATGCAGCGAGCCATCAGAGGCGACTGAGTGGAGTGGAAACCGGAGATAGCACCACATGCAACGGTGATGAACATGAAGCTCCAGATCGGAGTTCCGGAGGGGTGCATACTGCCGAAGTGATCCCAGATCTCGGGGATGGTGTAAGCGGGGTTGGTGAAGATACCAAAGATAACGCCGATTGCCATGATGATCAGGCAGATACCGAAGATCGGGTAGATCTTACCGATGATCGCATCGATAGAGATAAAGGTCGCGATGAAGTAGTAGACCAGAATGATGACCAGCCAGAACAGGGTGGTCGTCATAAGACCGGACAGGCCGCTGTTCTTGCACAGGGTAACGATCAGACCAGCAGGGCCGACGGCGAAAACCGTACCGACCATGATCAGCAGGACGACCGAGAAGACACGCATGATGTTCTGCATGACCGGGCCAAGATACTTACCGGTGATCTCAGCGATCGAGCCGCCATCGTTGCGCTCGCTCATCATACCGGAGAAGTAATCGTGGACGCCGCCTGCAAAGATCGTACCAAAGGTGATCCACAGGAACACCACAGGACCCCACAGAGCACCC
>CAVJGY010000037.1:0-7077 GCA_963648915.1 Acutalibacteraceae bacterium
GTGCAGGAGATGATGCGCCGCTCGCTGTACCATATCAAGTGGTATTTTGCCAGAACCGACCTGAACACGGACAAGGGCAAGGCGGAGAACAAAAAGAGCGTCGTAAAATACGCCAAGTGGTACACGGCAGAAAAGGAAAAGCAGTATCCGACCTCGTTCAAGGTGGATTTTGTCGGTCAGCCGTATGAGGGCGCGTGCTATTATCGCATTACCCGCTGTCCGATTTGTACTTATGCGGAAAAGCTGGGCGTTTCCGAGCTGATGCCGCTGTTCTGTGAGCTTGACGAAGTGATGATAACGCTCCAGCACGGCGTACTGCACCGCCAGCAAACGCTGGCGGATGGCGGCGAATACTGCGACTACTTCATCACCGGAAATAAAGAGTGATCTCGCTGCTGTTTTCTCTGTCATTTTGGTCGGCGGACGAATTGCTAAAGGAAAATGGTGACTTTTAATTTACAGGAGGACGTCACAATGGGTTTCTTTGACCGATTCAAAAAAGAAAAACCAATCGACTGGGGCGATGCGTACCGGGCGAATCCGCAGTTCTATGAAGATCACGATGGAACGCCGTTTGGTGCGATCGCGCTGGCGGAGGGGACAAAAACGATTTTGCCCAAAGCCCCGCAGGAGCGATATGTCGTGGAAAGAAAACCGGTGTCCGATTGGAGAATGATGCTGGTGAGCACGACGAAGGACGACATCGTTGGAGAATGCGATTATTTCAGTGGGCTGGATAAGCTGAAAAATCATATTCTGGATTCCAATGCGGACAGTGTTCTGGTCGCAGGCTTGTCCCTAGACGAGCTGGAATCTATAAAGGAATGATAACAAAAACAGAGCTGATTTCCAAGCGGAATCAGCTCTGTTTTCGTTATACGGTCAGTGAGGCTCAGCCTTCATAGCCCAGCGTTGCGGCCATGACTGCCTTGATGGTGTGCATCCGGTTTTCGGCCTCGTCAAAGACGATGCTCTGCTTGCCCTCGAACACCTCGTCGGTGACCTCCATTGCGTCGCGATGGAAACGCTCGCCCATCTCCTTGCCAACGGTGGTCTTGTGGTCGTGGAAGGCGGGCAGGCAGTGCATAAAGACGGCCTGCGGGCCTGCGATATCCATCAAGGTCTGGTTGATCTGATAGGCTGAAAGGTCGTTGATGCGCTCCTCCCAGACCTCGACCGGCTCACCCATCGAGACCCAGACATCGGTGTACAGGACGTCTGCGCCCTTGGCGGCGACGGCGGGGTCTTCCTCGAAGCGGAGGGTCGCACCCGTCTCGGCGGCGATGGCCTCACACTGCGCGACAAGCTCCGGGTCGGGCTGGTACTTCTTGGGTGCGCAGGCGGTGAAGTTCAGACCCATCTTGGCGCAGCCGACCATCAGGCTGTTGCCCATGTTGTAGCGGGCATCGCCGAAGTAGACGAAGTTGATGCCCTTCAGGTGACCGAAGTGCTCCCGGATGGTGAGGAAGTCGGCGAGGATCTGGGTGGGGTGGAACTCGTTCGTCAGGCCGTTCCAGACCGGGACACCTGCGTAGTGGGCGAGGTCCTCGACGATCTGCTGGCCGTAGCCGCGGTACTCGATGCCGTCGAACATCCGGCCAAGAACGCGGGCGGTGTCGGCGATGGACTCCTTCTTGCCGATCTGACTGCCCGACGGGTCGAGGTAGGTGACTTCCATACCGAGGTCATGGGCGGCGACCTCGAAGCTGCAGCGGGTGCGGGTGGAGGTCTTTTCAAAAATCAGGGCGATGTTTTTGCCCTGCAAAGTGTTGTGACGGATGCCGGCCTTTTTCTTGGTCTTGAGGTCGGCGGCGAGGTCGAGAAGTTCTTCGATCTCAGCGGGGGTGTAGTCCAGAAGCTTCAAAAAGCTGCGATTTTTCAGACTCATTGTATATTTACCTCTTTATTCAATATAAATTGCATGTTTATACAAAATGATGACTCTATTATATAGCAGAGAAAAGTCTGGGTCAAGAGGGAGTATAGAGGGCGGTGGGTTATTCCCCTCGCAAGTGAAACGGGGCATTCCATCCCCCGCCCTACTGCCTACGGCAGCAGGGTTCCACCCTCCGGACACTTGCTCGTGAAACAACCCGCCGCCCTCAGGTGAGATTCTTCTATTATAATTCCAGCTCTGCGTGCCGTCCGGTGGGCTGATAGGGCGTCAGACGAACACCCGCCTTTTTGAACATGAACCGTGCCGCAACGCTGGAATCGGTGTCGTGGTACTTGTCGCTGTAGTAGACCACCTCCGAGATGCCCGACTGGATGATGGCCTTAGTGCACTCGTTGCAGGGGAACAGGGTTACATAGACGCGCGCACCCTTCAGGTTGTTGTGTGCACTGTTCAGGATGGCGTTCAGCTCTGCATGGCAGACGTACATATATTTGGTGTCCAGCGGGTCGCCCTCCCGTTCCCACGGCATGGCGTCGTCGTCACAGCCGATGGGCATACCGTTGTAGCCCAGCGAGAGGATCTTGTTTTCGGGGCTGACGATGCACGCGCCGACCTGACTGTTCGGGTCTTTCGAGCGCATGGCGGTCAGCAGGGCGATGCCCATAAAATATTCATCCCAGTTGATGTAATCGGTGCGTTTCATGGAAAAAACCTCCTCGATACTTTGGTACGCCCCTATTATACAAGATGTTTCGTCGTTTTACAATCGAATTTCGGGGCGGCCGGTCAAAATGCACAAAAGTGAGGCGGGAAGTTTGGCAGCCGAAAAGCCAGAAAATTGAAACGAAATATTTAAAAAACTCTTTGAGTGTGGTATTATCTTTGTAAAATATGCCACAAAAGCGGAGAGAATGCTCCGCATGGCGGAAATGAGGGAAAAACCGATATGAAATACGCAAGCAACAACATCCGTAATATCTTGATTGCAGGCCATGCTGGTAGCGGCAAAACGACGCTTACCGAAGCATTGGTCTATTTTTCGGGCGCAGCAGAGCGTATGGGCCGGGTCGAGGACGGCACCACGATTTCGGACTTTGACCCTGAGGAAGCAAAGCGGAAGGCCAGCCTTTCGGCGTCGGTCGTCCCGGTCGAGTATGAGGGCATCAAGTACAACCTCATCGACGCACCGGGTCTGTTCGATTTCGAGGCCGGCGAGTATGAGGGCATCCGTGCCGCCGAGAGCGTGCTGGTGTGCGTCTCTGGCCGCAGCGGTGTGACCGTTGGCGCAGAGAAGGCCTTCCAGCTGGCACGCAAGAACAATAAGGCGACGATGGTCTTTGTCTCCAAATGCGACCTCGAGAACGCAAACTACTTCAAGATCCTCGAGGACATGAAGATCAAGTTTGGCTCGACCGTCTGCCCCTGTGTCGTTCCGGCAAAGCTGGATGATGGCACGCCCGTTTACATCAACCTGTTCAGCCAGAAGGCCTTCAAGTATGAGAGCGGCAAGCAGATCCAGGTCGACCTGCCCGACATCGGCCACCGTTTCCAGGGCTTGATCGAGGCTATGAGCGAGGCTATCGCCGAGACCGACGACGACCTGATGGAGAAGTTCTTCGGCGGCGAGCCCTTCACCACGGAAGAAATTGTTGAAGGTATGCGCAAGGGCGTCAAGAACGGCCTCATCACCCCGATCTTCTGCGGCAGTGCCGTCAACCAGCAGGCTCTCGATATGCTGCTCTACAACATGAGCAAGCTGCTCCCCAGCCCCCATCACGAGGAGAGCATCCTCGCCGAGGATGCCAACGGTGAGCCGGTCGAGCTGCACTGCACCGAGGACGAGCCGACTGCGGCCTACGTCTTTAAGACCGTCGCTGACCCGTTCGTCGGCAAGCTGAGCTATCTGCGTGTTCTGAGCGGCAAGGTCACTAACGGCGCAACGCTGGTGAATGCCCGCACGGGTGAGAGCGAGAAGCTGGGCAAGCCGCTGACCATCATCGGCAAGAAGCAGGTCGAGGCCGACGGCATTGGTGCTGGCGATATCGGCGCAGTCGCAAAGCTCGTCAGCGCAAAGACGGGCGATACCCTCTGCGACGCTTCCCGTGTCGTCAAGATGCCCGCTCCGGTTTTCCCGCTGCCCAGCCTGTTTATGGCCGTCACCGTTGCTAAGAAGGGCGACGAGGGCAAGATCAGCAGCGCACTTGCCCGTCTGATGGAAGAAGACCCGACCCTGAGCTACATCAACAACGCTGAGACCCACCAGCAGATCATCGGCGGTCTGGGCGAACAGCACCTCGACGTTGTCAAGGCAAAGCTGAAGAACAAGTTCGGCGTGGAGATCGGCCTCGAAGCTCCGCGCATCGCATACCGCGAGTCCATCCGCAAGGCCTGCCAGAAGCAGGGCCGTCATAAGAAGCAGACTGGCGGTCACGGCCAGTTCGGTGATGTCGTCATCAACTTCGAGCCGTGCGACAGCGAGCAGGTCGTCTTTGAGGAAAAGGTCTTTGGCGGCAGTGTCCCGAAGAACTTCTTCCCGGCGGTCGAGAAGGGTGTCCGTCTGGCCGCTGAAAAGGGCGTTCTGGCGGGCTATCCCGTGGTCGGCCTGAAAGCCACCCTGCTGGACGGCAGCTATCACCCCGTCGACAGCTCCGAAATGGCTTTCATCATGGCCGCAAAGCTGGCATATAAGGCCGCAATGCCCGAGGCAGGCCCGGTCATCCTCGAGCCCATCCACACCCTGAAAGCTCACGTTCCCAACGACAACACCGGCGATATCATGGGCGATGTCACCAAGCGTCGCGGCCGTGTGCTGGGCATGGAACCTGATGAGGACGGTCTCCAGACCATCATCGCCGAAGTTCCTCTGGCGGAGCTGTCCAACTTCACCACCTTCATCCGTCAGACCACCCAGGGCCGCGGCTGGTTCACCACCGAGTTCGCCCGCTATGAGATCCTGCCCGAGATGCTCGTGCCCGCTGTCGTTGAGCAGGCTAAGAAGCTCGGCAACCTCGATGAATCTGCGGATGACTAAGACCTAAAATTTAAGACATCTTCAAGCCCTGCTGACAATTCCCTCTGTCGGCGGGGCTTTTCTTGTGTCCATCGTTTTGGCAGGGTGCTGAAATTTCCGAGAAATTTTTTGTCGAATCTGCGAATGGATTTTGCGGGGCGGTTCTGCTATCCTATTTGCAGACAATTAAACGAGTCGTTACTCCTCGGGAGGCGCTACTCGCAGAGCTATGTATGATACCGCCTTGGTGGTATTGTATTTCTGTGTGGTAGTATGCTGTCCGGGGTTTTTCTTTTGTATGGATATTTTCAGGTCGGAATGGGAGGTCGCGGTTTTGAAGCTGCTGCGGAAGATCAACAATAATGCTGCTGTCGCGCAGGACAAGCGCGGCCGGGAGATGGTCGTGCTGGGAAAAGGCGTCGGCTTCCACACCATGCCCTATGAACTGACCGACCTTTCGGTGGTCTACCGCACCTTTTACGACGTAGACCCGCAATATTACGAGATGGTGTCCAGCCTGCCCGAGGAGACCCTTCTGGCGGGTGCGGACATCGTAGAGCAGGCGGAGATCATGCTGAACATTGAGCTGAACCCGAACCTGCCCTTCACACTGGCCGACCATATCGCCTTTGCCAATCAGCGGGAACAGCAGGGGATCCAGCTGGCAACGCCGCTGAGTTATGATGTGAAGCATCTCTACCCACGGGAATATGAACTGGGTCTGCGTGCGCTGGAGACCATCCGTCTCCGCACCGGGAGCAGCCTGCCCCGTGCCGAGGCGGTCAGCATCGCACTGCATATCGTCAACGCCGAGTTGGAGGGCAGCGACCTGCATTCGACCCTGACGGCGGTGGAAGTCCTGAACGAGGTCACCGCCATCGTCGAGGAGAAGCTGGGCGTCACTCTCGACCGCGAAAGCTATAACTACGCCCGTTTTGCCATGCACATCCAGTTCTTGGTTCGCCGCCTGAGCACAGGCGCGGCGATGGAGCAGGGAAGCGGCGGGATGCTGACCGAGCTTTCGGGAGAATATCCCGAAGTCTATGCCTGTGCCTGCGATGTCGCAAAGGACATCGAGCAGAAATACGGCTGGCATTGCAGCCGTGACGAAGTGCTTTACCTGATGCTGCACATCTACCGTGTGCAGAGCCGTAAAGACGACTGATTTTTTGAATGTTTCCGGCGGGAGATGCGCGCGTTCTGCCGGATGCAGATAGATGATTTACCGATGGGAGGTTCTCACGATGGATCGTGAAAGGTTTCTGACGAGCTTTCTGCCGCTGGTCGGCGGAAAGGAAAACACCAGTCTGTGTGAATTTCAGGACGAGACGCTCTATGTCACCCTGAAGGACGTCAGTCTGGTGGAGCTGGATGCTGTCCGCAAGTTGCCGGAGGTCACCTCGGCCAAGCTGGGACGCAGCCGTCTCACGGTCTGTTTTGGAACTTCCGACAAGAAAGAGGAGAAGTTCATTATGGCGAAGAACAACGAAAAACTCATCAGCGAGATTTTGCGCGCGGTCGGCGGCAAAGAGAATATCTTGTCTGCAACACATTGCATTACCCGCCTGCGTTTCCGTCTGGCTGACATCAAAAAGGCAGATATCGAAACTGTGAAGAAAATCGAAGGTGTGGTTGGATGCGTTTATAAAGCGGGCCAGTTTCAGGTTATCATCGGACCGCAGGTAAAGGAAGTCTACGACGATCTGATTAAGATGACGGGTCTCAAGAGTGAACCTGCCGTGGATGCAAAGGCCGAAGAATCCGAAGAGAAGAAAAACATTTTCTCCCGTCTGGTCGATACGATGGCAAGCATTGTTATGCCTATGATTGGACCTCTGGCGGGTGCTGGTATGATCAAGGCGATCCTTTCATTGTTGACGCAGTTTGCCCTTATCAGCAAGGATTCTCAGACCTATCAGTTGTTCTATTTGGTGGCAGATGGCGTTTTCTATTACATGCCGTTCTTTCTGGCATTTTCCGCAGGCAAAAAGTTCAAATGCAATCCGTATTTGTCTCTGATTTTTGCCGCGATGCTGGTACACCCCAATTACATCGCGCTGAAAACAGCTGGCGAGGCAGTCAAGTTGTTTGGTTTCCTTCCGGTCACACTTGCCAGCTATACTTCCAGCGTAGTCCCTATTATTCTGATCGTTTACTTCCAGTCTATCGT
>CAVJGY010000037.1:7087-9831 GCA_963648915.1 Acutalibacteraceae bacterium
GTTGAAAACTTCTTTGCAAAAATCACTCCGAAGGCAATAAAGGTTTTCTTTGTCCCGATGGTTACGATTTTGATTACCGTTCCGGTGGGTTATGTTGTGCTTGGACCTCTCGGTTCGATCGTTGGTACTTATCTGGCAAAGGGATTCACTGCTTTGGATACCTATGCAAGTTGGCTGTGCCCCACTCTGGTAGGCGGTCTGTGCCCGCTGCTGGTTATGACTGGTATGCACTATGCTCTGGGCAGTGCACAAAGCATCCAGCGCGCTACGCTGGGTTATGCTACGATTCTCGCTCCCGGCATGGTTTGCAGCAACATGGCTCAGTCTGCCGCCACCTTTGGCGTTGCGCTGAAGAGCAAGAATCCCGAACTCAAGAGTCTGGCTTCTACCGTTGGTGTCACGGCACTGTGTGGCATTACCGAACCTACCCTGTACGGCGTTGGCCTGAAGTATAAGACTCCGCTGTACTGTGCAATGGCTGGTGGCGCACTGGGTGGTCTGTTTGCTGGTCTGATGCACGTCAAGCAGTGGGCTTATGGTACTTCTACCATTTTCGCACTTGCTGTTTATCTTGGTGAAGATAATTCGTTTATCTACATGTGCATTGCAGTTGCGATTGCAATGCTGAGTGCATTTATCCTCTCTTACCTCACTTTCAAAGACCCTGTTCAGGAGAAGTAATCTATGAGTTTTCCAAAAAACTTTTTATGGGGCGGTGCACTGGCCGCAAATCAGTGTGAGGGAGCATATCTGGAAGATGGCAAAGGCTTAAGTCAGCAGGACGTGATGCCGCAGGGCGTGCGTGGTCCTGTGACAGAACAACCCACGCCGGATAATCTCAAACTGGTAGCTACAGATTTTTACCACCGCTATAAAGAAGATATCGCACTTTTGGCTGAAATGGGATTCAAGGTGTTCCGTTTTTCCATCGCGTGGAGTCGTATCTATCCGACTGGATTCGAGGAAAAGCCGAATGAAGCAGGTTTGCAGTTTTACGACAATGTGATCGACGAGTGTCTGCACTATGGCATCCAGCCACTTATCACGCTTTCGCATTATGAGATGCCACTGGAACTCTGTCGCCGGGTAGATGGATTCCGTTCTCGTGAAGCAATCGATTGCTTTGTGCGCTACGCGAAAACTGTTCTTATCCGATATCATGACCGTGTAAAGTATTGGCTGACCTTCAATGAAATCAATGTGACGTTGATTTCCCCTTTGATGGGAGCTGGTATCATGACGCCGAAGGCACAGCTTACGGAGCAGGACAAATATCAGGCGGCACACCATCAGCTGGTCGCGAGCGCACTGGTAACACGGTTTGCACATCAGCTTGACCCGGCCTTAAAAATCGGCTGTATGGCGGCTTCTGCGCCGCGTTATCCGATGACCTGTGCACCGGATGACGTGATGAGCATGATGCTTTCTCAGCAAGAGCTGGATTATTTTATCACGGTACACTGCACAGGAAAGTATCCCTATTATGCACAGCGGCTCTGGCGGGAAAATGGAGTTCAATTGCAGGTCACAGACAGTGACCGTGAAGCGTTACAGAACACAGTAGATTTCGTTTCTTTCAGCTATTACAGTAGTAAAGTGGTGGCCGCAGACGAGAGTAAGTATCAGATGGCAAATGGCAATATTATGCGTGGTTTGAAAAATCCGTTTGTGCCAACATCGGACTATGATTATCCCATCGACCCGGAGGGACTGCGCTATATTCTGAACTATCTGTACGACCACTTCCACAAACCGCTTTTTGTGGCAGAAAACGGCATCGGAGCACGCGAACAGCTTGTTATACTGCCGAATGGTGTCCGTACTGTGGAAGATGATGCCCGAATCCAGTTCCATCGGGGTCATATCCAAGCGATGGAACGCGCCATTGCAGACGGTGTAGAAGTGTTTGGCTATACCAGCTGGGGTCCAATCGACTGTGTAAGTGCCGCTTCTGCGGAAATCACAAAGCGATACGGATTTATCTATGTAGACCGAAATCAGGATGGTTCAGGTACATTGGAACGCTTCCGCAAAAAATCGTTCTATTGGTACAAAAAGGTCATTGCATCCAATGGCGAGGACTTGAGCTAAACCATTCCAAGTCCCGTAAACGGATAAGAAGAAAATGAAGAAGCCTGCAAACCGCATTGCAGGGGAGAACCCCGTCGGGAGCGTGACTGCCCGGCGGGGCTTTTTCGCGGGATTTTTGCGCCGCTGGGCGGTTCTTTCATTGACAAGCCCGCCGCTTGCTATTATAATGGTGTAGTCAAAATGGCATTCGTGTGCGGTTTTATCCCCAACAGGCGAACTGCACCCAACAAATAGACAAGGAGAGATTCCCACATGGCACAAGAAATCAAGATGTCCGCTGCTGGCCTGAAAGCAATGCAGGAGGAGCTGGAATACCTCAAAACGGTTCGCCGTAAGGAACTGGCCGAAGAGATCAAGGAAGCCCGCAGCCACGGCGACCTGTCCGAGAACAGCGAGTACGATGAGGCAAAGAACACCCAGGGCCTCGTCGAGAACCGCATCACCGAGCTGGAGCAGATGGTGAAGAACGCTGTCGTCATCGACGAGAGCGAGCTGAGCGTTGAGAATGTTGCCGTCGGTACGCACGTCACCTTCGAGATGGACGGCGAGGTCGACGAGTACGACATCGTTGGCCGCACCGAGGCTGACCCCGTCAACGGCAAGATCAGCGACGAAAGCCCGGTCGGTCACGCTCTGCTGGGCAAGGCTGTCGG
>CAVJGY010000038.1:0-4129 GCA_963648915.1 Acutalibacteraceae bacterium
ATCTTTTATCTAACAGGTGTGCGCATTTTCCATCCGGGCGAGCGGATGCTTGCCTTGCTGCTCCGTGCAGACGGGAATCATCGCATGTTCGTCAACGCGCTGTTCGGAACGCCCGACGCAGGTATTCCGGTGGAGAACTATCTGGACGGCGAGGACGCCCCCGCAAAGCTCCTGCCTTGGCTGGATAAGGAAAAGCCGCTGGGTATCGACAAGAACTGGCCGGCACGCTTCCTGCTTCGCCTGATGGAGCTGAATGCGGCATCTTCTTATAAGAACGCTTCCGCCGCCTGCGACGACGCCCGCGCCGTCAAGGACGAGGCAGAGCAGGCCGCGATGCGTGCATCCTCCAAAGTCAACGACGACTGCATGGCCGAGTTTGCAAATCTCATCCGTCCGGGCGTTACCGAAAATCAGATGGCCGAGGAGATCAAGGCCATCTACGCCGCGCACGGCTGCTCCGGCGTCAGCTTTGAACCGATTTGCGGATTCGGTGCACATGCGGCCGACCCGCACCACGGCAACGACGATACCCCGCTGACCGCCGGACAGTGCGTCCTCATTGATGTGGGCGGTGTGTATCAGGATTACTGCTCCGATATGACCCGCACCTTCTTCACCGCAGAGCCGACTGAGGAAGAGCGAAAGGTCTATGAGCTGGTGCGTCAGGCACAGGCCGCCGCCGAAGCTCTTGTCAAGCCGGGCGTGCGTCTCTGTGATATCGACGCAGCAGCGCGGGATATCATCGCCGAAGCAGGCTATGGCCCGTACTTCAACCACCGCCTCGGCCACTTCATCGGTCTGGAGGACCATGAGGCGGGCGATGTGTCGGCGGTCAATGAAAACGTCGTCACGCCGGGAATGTGCTTCTCCATCGAGCCGGGCATCTATCTGCCGGGCAAGTTCGGCGTCCGCATCGAGGACTTGGTGCGGGTCACCGAGGATGGCTGTGAGGTGCTGAATCACTATCCCCATGAGCTGACCGTGAAATCCATCTGAAAATTCAAAACGAGAGGGGGCGTCCGGCATTCGCCGGACGCCCCCTCTCGTTTATTTCACCTTGTTCGTCAGAGAACCGATGCCGTCGATCTCGCACCGGACTTCGTCGCCCGGGATGAGGAACTGCGGCGGGTTCATTCCCATACCGACGCCTGCAGGCGTTCCGGTGGCAATGATCGTTCCTGCTCTCAGGGTCATGCCTTGCGACAGCTCTGCGATCACATGGTCGATGTTGAAAATTTGCAATGCCGTGTTGGAATCCTGCCGCTTTTCGCCGTTGACCCAGCTGCGGATGCCGAGCTTGGGCGGATAGTCGGCGAATTCGTCGGCCGTGACAATGCACGGGCCGATGGGCGTGAACCCATCGAGACTCTTTCCGAAATACCACTGCTTGTGAGCGGTCTGCACGTCGCGGGCAGAGACGTCGTTCAGGATGGTGTAGCCGAAAATATAGTCCTGCGTCTGTCCGGCGGGAACGTCTTTCGCGTCCTTGCCAAGGACGACCGCCAGCTCACATTCGTAGTCGAGCTTCTTTACAAGGTCGGTGTGCGCCTCAATGAAGCCGCCGTCCGGAACGGCCCGGGTGACCCGCTTTGAGAAGTAGATTGCATCCTGATGCTGGGTCGAAAAGGCGTCCGAGGAGTATTTTTCGGCCTCGTCCGAGTGTGCCATATAGTTGATGCCAAGACAGATGACGTCCTGTGCCGGGCTGGGGATGGGACTTTCGAGGGTCACGGCCTCGATGGGAAGAGCCGGGATTCCCATGATTGCCAGCGACAATCCCGCCCGCACCTGCGGCGTCAGAAACGGGATGGCGTCGCTCAATGTCTCGTAGGATAAGCCCAGCCAGCTCAAAGGCCAGACCTGCTTCCCGTCCGCAGACAGGATGGCCGGGTCCTCGATGCCGTCCGGTAAACGACAGGTGATAAAACGCATAGGAAGAGCCTCCGTTCCTCAATGCCGATACGCGATAGCGGTCTGGATACGGTCGGCCTCCTCGGGAGTGGCGAGCTGGCGCACCAGCTCAAGGCCGAAGGGAATCGCACCGCCAAGGCCATAGCTGGTGGTGATGTTGCCATCGACGACGACTTCTTCATCGTGGACGACTGCACCCGCCAGCTTGTCCTGAAAACCAGCGTGAGCGGTGGCGTTCTTGCCCTCCAACAGGCCGAGAGAGGCCAAAATGCTGGGTGCGGCACAGATGGCGGCGACCTTCTTGCCGGCCTTTGCAAAGGCCGTGCAGGTGTCGGTGACAGTCTTGTTGGCGGCGAGGTTGGGCGTGCCCGGGATGCCGCCCGGCAGAACCACCATGTCGACGTCGGAATAGTCGACCTCTTCGGCAACGGCGTCGGTCGTCAGGTGCACCTTGTGGCTGCTGACGACCTCCTTCCGTCCCATCGCCGAGGCCACGATGACCTCGATCTTGGCGCGGCGGAGCAGGTCAACGACCAGCAATGCCTCGCACTCCTCGGTGCCGTCGGCAAAAAATACAACTGCTTTGCTCATTCGGAAGCGACCTCCTTGTCATTTTCCTCGAGGATACGGCGGAGGACGCTGTCCTCCCGGCCAATTACCCGGCTGACCCGGCTGATGATGGCACTGGATGCGCCAATGTTTCCCATGATGCTGGTGTAGCTCTGCTTGTTGACCAGCTTTTCGGCGATGTTGTAACGCTGCTCCATCGCGCTCAGCTCGGCGTAGCTGCAGACGTCCTGTAAAAAGCGGTAGCATTCCTCCGGCGTTTTCAGCTCCAGAAGCGCAGCATACAGACCGGATTCTCCGGTCGGGTGGTCTTTTGCCATAAAGCTTTCCTCCCCGTTTTTTGGCGTAGGTGTGGCCTGTGACAGGCACTTCAATACACTACTTTAGTGTAGTACACTCGCGGGAAAATTGCAATGGGGAATTTTAGAGCATATGCTCGAGGACGGTCTGCTGCATCTCGATGCCCGCCACGACATTTTCCGCCGGGGCAAGGGGACGGTAGCCCCGCGCCTTGAAGAACTGCATCACGGGCAAAGCCTTGTTGTGGACTTCGCAGTAGACGCGGCCGCGTCCCTCACCGCGTGCCAGACGCTCGCAGGTGTTCAGGATGTCCCGTCCCAGTGCCTTGCCGCGGTATTCGGGCTTGAGGTAGAGGTGGAGCAGGTGAAGGGCTGTGTTCTCCATCTTCCATGCGAAGTAGCCGATGAGCTTGTCCCCGAGGAAAACGAGGAAATAGTTCACGTCGTTGTCGATGTCCTCTTCGATGGCGTCCGCGCTCTGCAGGGTGTCGACCAAGGTGTCGAGCTGCTTTGCGGGGTAATAGCGTTTGTAGACCTCGTGCCAGAGCTCGCTGGCAAGGTCGGCGGTCATGTGGATATATTTGGCCTTTGCGACCAGCTTGTAATCGGGTTTCATAGTGCTCCTGTCTGTTTGTAGATGGTTTTGGCGGTCTTACGGGGGATTCTGTCTCTTATTTTACCATAATCCTGTCCGGAGTGCAAAACAAAAAGGCCGCGGCACTCGTTTTGTGAGTGCCGCGGCCTCGTTGTCGTTTCCGTTTACGAAGCGCGTGTGCTTACAGCGCAGCCTTGAAGTTGTGATGAGTGGAGCTGTAACGAACAACTGCTTCCATCAGGGCAACAGGCCACAGAACGACCTTTGCCAGAATCTCGGCCGGCTTGACGCATACAGACTCCATGCTGATGATGCCGAACAGAACCAAGCAAGCAATGCCACAACCCAGAATGTAATAGTACATAATCAAACCTCCTACTATATTTCTTGCAGACTCGGTATTAAGCCTGAAGTTCAATGTTTCAGGGGGAGCTTCCCGCTCCCTGCAACTATACTATACCCCATCTCGGTGATAAAGTCAATACCGGAAAACGTGAAACAAATTAAAGGATTCTCTGAAAAGCGGTATATTCACGAAAGTGAAGCGCAGAAGCACACTTTACTTTATCAACCTAAAGTAAACGCAAAATGACCGCCTGCCGCGCACAGAATGTTCATAATTTGCTCAAAATCAGGTCAAAATCAGCCGAAGTGTTTTTATGGAAAAAACAGGGCGTTTTGCCCAAAAGTCCGTCCTATTTTTTGTCAGGTCTGACAGGCTCTTCCGGGGTGGGTCTGGGGATTACGCATTTAAAGA
>CAVJGY010000038.1:4139-9825 GCA_963648915.1 Acutalibacteraceae bacterium
CGGGGCTAAAGTTCTTGCTTTTTAAACCGCAAAAATCGGCCTTTTCCGACCCCGAAAAACCGCACAGAAAGCACTCTTCGGGCGGCAATGGACAAACTGCACAAGAAAAACAAAAAAGATTATGAAAAACTATTCTTGTTGCCGCCCGTGAAATACGTTATAATATAGGCACTATCACAGGAGAACATCATGCCTGCGGTATGCAGTTCATTTAGAAATCTCAGAAAGGAGATCGCAGCTATGGCGAAAACATCACAGGTCCTTATCCTTGAAGACGAATTCTACCTCATCAAAGCTCCTAATGGAAAGGTGCTCGAAGTCAAGAACTTCAACACCGAGAATGGTGCTGCGATCCGTCTGTGGGATTATGCAGGCCATCCTTGGCAGCAGTGGAAATTCGTGGATGCCGGCGAGGGCCGCTGGCGCATCCAGAACCGCTTTACCGGAAAGGTCATCGACCTTGCGCTGGGTGGCGTGATGGAGGGTACATGGCTTCACCAGTGGGGTCGCACCAGTGGATTGAGCCAGTGCTGGGCGTTAGAGCCGACCCGGAACGGCCGGACGCGCATCCGGAATGTTCTGGCGGACAAGTACATCGACCTTGTGGGCATGAACACTTCCAACGGCGCACAGGCGCAGATCTGGACCTACGTTGCAGGCGGCAATCAGGAATGGAATCTCGTCCGGGTGGACTCGAACACCCAGCAGACCTCTGCACGGGGCGAGGAACGCCATGAGCCGGAGATGACGCCCTCTCAGCGGAAGCATCAGAACGACTTGGTGCGCAAGCTGAACAATGCGGGCAAGGGACGTGCGGCCCGGAAATAAACGGCCTTTACAAAGCAGAACGATTCCGATAAAATAAAAAAGGCGTTCCGTGGGAGAACCTGCGGAACGCCTTATACTTTATATATAGGGATAGGAGAAATCGAAATGGAACTGAGAACGAACTTTCCGATGCTGAACACCAGCCTGTGCTACCTCGAAAAGGATGGAGCATATCTCATGCTTCACCGCGTCAAGAAAGAGCACGACATGAATAAGGACAAGTGGATCGGTGTCGGCGGAAAGTTCGAGCCGTTTGAAAGCCCGGAGGACTGCGTGCTCCGCGAAGTCTGGGAGGAGACGGGCGTCACCCTGACGAACTACCGTTATCGGGGCATCGTGACCTTCCTGCTGGGTGAGCTGACGGAATATATGCACCTCTTCACCGCCGCCGAGTGGACGGGGGAGATGATCGAGGGCGACGCCTGCAATGAGGGCGTCCTCGAGTGGGTCGCGAAGGAAAAGGTCAACGACCTTCCCATCTGGGAGGGCGACAAGATTTTTCTCCGCCTTCTCGACGAGGAACGCCCCTTCTTCTCTCTCAAATTAAAATATGAGGAAGATGTCCTGACCGAGGCAGTCCTCGATGGAAAGCCTATCGTTAATCCAGCTTCAGGTCGCCCTCTTTGATCCAGCCGATGTTGCGCTCGATCTGGCAGATGAGGGTGCTGAGGACAGCGGGCAGGACAAAGCAGATCAAAATCATGCCGACCCAGTCCATCGGGGTGATGGCGGCTTTCGTGCCGGCCGCAATGTCGCTGACCCAGCCCGTGTACACGCCGATCTGACCGACCAGACCGCAAGTACCCATGCCGGAGGAAACGGCTGCACCGTTCATCTCAAGATGGAACACGCAGGTCGCCAGAGGACCGGTAATGGCACTGGCGAGGGTCGGTGCGATCCAGATGCGGGGATTCTTGACGATGTTGCCCATCTGGAGCATACTCGTGCCGAGACCCTGACTAACAAGACCGCCCACACCGTTCTCCTTGAAGCTCATGACTGCGAAGCCGACCATCTGGGCGCAGCAGCCTGCAACGGCTGCACCGCCTGCAAGTCCGGTCAGACCCAGTGCGGCGCAGATCGCCGCCGAGGAGATGGGGAGGGTCAGTGCGACGCCGACGATGACCGAGACGAGAACGCCCATGACGAGAGGAGCCTGCTCGGTCGCCCACATGATGAGCGTGCCGACCTGACTTGCGGCTGCACCGATGGGAGCAGCAATGAGCATCGACAGGCCGACGCCTGCAAAGATCGTCACCAGCGGGGTGACGAGGATGTCGACCTTCGTTTCCTTGCTGACGGCCTTGCCCAGCTCAGCGGCGACGATGGCGATGATAAGGACGGCCAGAGGGCCGCCTGCACCACCCAGTGCGTTCGAGGAGTAGCCGACGGTCACAAGGCTGAACAGCACCAGCGGCGGGCAGTGGAGAGCCCAGCCGATGGCGACGGCCATTGCCGGGCCGCTCATGGCCGTGGCGTAGCTGCCAAGGTCGACCAGAACATCCAGCCCGGTCTGCTGACCCAGCGTCTTAATAATTGTGCCGATGAGCAGACTTGCAAACAAGCCCTGCGCCATTGCGCCCAGAGCCTCGATGAGATATCGCTGCGGGGTGATGACGATATCCTTGCGCTTCAAAAAATCTTTTACAGTTGACATAAGTGAACTCTGCCTTTCTGTCTGAAATATCAAAAGGGTTGCGGGAATCATATGACAAACATCATACCATACACCTGTCAAGACAGCAAGAGAAATTTGAAAATTTGCCCGAAAAAGACAGGTTTGTGGGATTTGGGTGCAATTTTTCTGTGAGGAAAAACGTATTCTGAACGGAGTGCTGTTTTCGCGATCCGGAGGATGTGAAAATTGCGCCTGCCCGGTCAAGGTGTGGCAAAGACAATTGACGCAGGCACGGGGTATGGTGTATACTGGAAGAGTGGAAAAAGCACATTTTTGAGTATGTGGAAAATCCGGGCAATGCCCGATAAAGCGGAGGCAAAGCTGACGGCATGAACGATAAAAATACATCCAAAAAGAAAGGAAAGGGGACGCGTCACGGCGTCGGACAGGCTGTGGCGGCGGTCGTGATGGCTCTTGCGGTCGCAGTCGGCGGCGTGAGCACAACGGCTCTGCTGGTGAGCCAGCCGACGGGCCTGACGGTCGAGCCGACCGCCCTTCTTGGAAGTGAGGAACAGTCCGAGCTTCTGGCAAAGTATCCGGCAAATCCGAAGAAGGACTCCGTGAAGGCAGAATCGGAGGCGTCCGCTTCGGCAGAGGTGGAAACGGAGGAGGAAGCACCGGAGACGGCCGCTGACCCGAAGCCGGAAGTGAAACCCGAAAAGCCGGCATCGGTGACGGTCGAAACACCTGCGGTGTCGGAGACGACGGTGGTGGAAACACCTGCCGCCGAGGAAACGCCCAGTGACCCGATGGCGGGCAGTGCGGCGGAAATTGAGCAGGAGAACTCCTTCCCGAAGTTCCAGCAGGAGACCGAGGAGCTGGCGGCAGAAGACCCGCTGAGCGCACCCGTGGAAGCAGTCGAAACGGCTGCTTCGGAGGAAAACGAACAGCCTACGGCGGGCATCAACTCCATCGAGGATGAGCTGGCCGATGCGCAGATCACCACCGAGGACGGCACGATCCTGATGACCCCGGAAGAAATTCGCGAGGCACTGGACGCGGGTACATTGGACGAGGCAGAGTTGGAGACCACCTGCCTTGACAGCGAGAACGGCTTCTTCAAGTGGCTGTGGAGGTGGTTCTTCGGCATCAAGGACGACGACAGCAGTTCCAGTTCCAGCGGTTCGGCGTCCTCGACGAAGCCTGCAGAGCCGGTCTATTCCGGCTGGCGCACCGTCGGCGGCAAGACCTACTATTACGATCAGGGCACGAACAAGCCTGTCACAGGCATCCGCGCCATTGATAACAAATTGTATTATTTCGATGCGAACGGTGTTCAGCAGAACGTAAATTTTGGCATTGATGTGTCGAAATATCAGTCCAACATCAACTGGGAGCAGGTCAAGAAGGCCGGCGTCAACTTCGTCATCGTCCGCATCGGCTACCGCGGCTACGGCAGCGGCACGCTGGTGCAGGACCCCATGTTTGAGCAGCATTTCACCAATGCCCGGAATGCGGGTCTGAAGGTCGGCGTCTACTTCTTCAGTCAGGCCGTCAACGAGCAGGAGGCCCGCGAGGAAGCGCAGGGCTGTTGGTATGTTCTGAACAAGCGCGGCCTCGATTACCCCATCTATTTCGACAGCGAGGCCTCCGGTGCATCCAACGGCGGCGGACGTGCCGACGGTCTGGGTCAGGCCGACCGTACCAAGTGCGCCATCGCGTTCTGCGAGGAGGTCAAGGCTCTGGGCTATCAGCCGGGCGTCTATGCGTCGACCCAGTGGTTCCGCAAGCGTCTCGACCTCAGCCAGCTGACCGGATACAGCATTTGGAACGCACATTATAATGTCGCAAGCAGCCCCATCGCCTGCAACATGTGGCAGGGCAGCTGCTCGGCACGCATCAGCGGCTACAGCGGACAGCTGGACGTCAACATCAGCTACATGGGCTAATGGGAGAAACGCATGGACAGGATACGGCTCATCGCGTCTGATATGGATGCGACTCTGCTGGACAAAAACAGCCAGCTTCCGCCAGATTTTGAACGGACGGTCAAGACTCTGGCCGAAATGGGCATCCACTTTGCGGCAGCGAGCGGACGGCCGCTCTACACGCTGGAAGAGATGTTCCCGACCCTGCGCCGGGAGATGATCCTCATCGGCGACAACGGCGGCGCGATCCGCTGGAACGGCGAGGACTTGTACACCTCGGAGATGCCGCCGGACGGCTGGCGTGCACTGGCAAAAAAGACCCGGGAGGCGGGCGATGTGGCCGTCCTCTGCGGGCTGAAAAGTGCCTATGTGGAGCGGCAGTATCAGCAGTACGACCGGGTGATGAAGCAGTTCTACACCCGGGTCGAGTACGTCGACGACCTGACGGCCGTGACTGCTCCGGCGGATAAGTTCACGATCTATCTGCCCCGGGACAACGCACAGGAGGCCTATGACAACCTCTATGGCCCGGCCTGCGGCGAGGAATTCTCGGTGGCCGTGGCCGGCAAGAACTGGGTGGATATCATGAATCCCGGCGTCCACAAGGGCGCGGCATTGGAAATCCTAGGAAAGAAGCTGGACATCTCGCCCGACCAGATGATGACCTTCGGCGATACCTACAACGCCGCCGAGATGCTGGAACTGGCGCGCTATGGCTTTTTGATGGAGAACGGCAGTCTGCCGCTTCGTCAGCGGGTGAATTTCCTCGCGCCGCCTCATTGGGATTATGGCGTGATGCAAATCCTGCACAAGCTTTTGGAGCAGGACGGCATGGTCTGCCCGGAGGATTTCCGCCCGGCACACTAAGAATTAAAATTGGAAGAGGCTGCGATGGTTCAACCTCTCCGTCATCGCTTTGCGATGCCACCTCCCCTATTGAGGGGAGGTTTTTTGGTAGAAAGGGAAAGTTTTCCTGTTTTGCCAAAGGCTCTCCTGATAGGAGAGCTGGCGAGCGATAGCTCGACTGAGAGGTTATTTCATAGCAGACCTCTTTTTTGTGCCAAAAATTGCGGAAAGAGGACGAATCGAGGTTGACGCTGACAAACAATGGCGATATAATAAAATTGGTATGCTATCCGAACCGATAAGAGCGGAATGTTTCGGGTTCGGGTCATTTTTTTGGGAATGACAAAGGGGTCGTTTGGTGGAACGGATAAAAAAGGCCGGAAGTAAGACCGGAAGAAACTTTTTGATACTCTGCAACGTCGTGCTGATGCTGGCGGCAGTTGCATTTGCGATATACTATACGACC
>CAVJGY010000039.1:0-9781 GCA_963648915.1 Acutalibacteraceae bacterium
ACTTAAGATTCGTTTTGTATACTGGCATCAGTAAAAAACAAATACGACAACACCCCGCACCCGGGGAGAAAGAAGTGTCTTTATGAAAAACTCGATGAAAACCCTCGCCATGCTCAGTCTGTCCGCCTGCGTTCTGGTCGGCGGTGCTGTTTCCAGCTTTGCCGCAGAGCCTTCGACCGCGCAGGTCGTCACCCACAAGGCCTGTGTCTGCAACGATTATTCTTCCACGAAGTGCTCCGCCTCCAACTGCAAGGCAGACGTCACTGACAACATGGGCATCGTTGCGCAGTTCCAGAACGCGGACGGCACGACCAAGACCTACAACATCTGCTCCGGCTGCGGCAAGGTCAACGGAAAGAGCACCCTCACGAAGGTCAGCGACGCGTTTGCCAATTTCAGCGGCCTGACCGTCTACAAGGGCACGCTGGACAACGGGGAAACGGTCATGACGATCACCTGCCTCGGCGGTGCAGGCGCGATCACCGACGTTTCGGCTAACGTCGAGCTTCCGGCTGAGGCTGTGGAGGGCTATGACCTCTACCTCGTGAATGAGGACGGCACCGAGACCAAGCTGGATGTCTCTATCGGCCGGAAAGCTTATGTGAAGGTCAACATGCAGAACGGTGCGGCTCTTATCCACATGGTCGCACAGACGAATTCCTGATTTTTCCTTTCTTTTGTTATCTTACCAAACGGAGAGAACCGGAGCGGCCTTTGGCCGCTCCGGTTCTCTCCGTTTTTGCAATTTTTACAGCACTGCGTCTGAAATCAGTTTTCCCAGCAGAAGGACGAGCACGACCATCATCATGGGGCGGATGAACTTCGCGCCCTTTTTCAGCGCGAAATGCGAGCCGAGCATATTTCCCGCGATACCGCTGATGGCACAGGGGATGCCCACCGAAAAGACCACCAGCCCGCTCATGAGGTAAGTGATCAGGCTTGCATAGTTGCTTGCCAGATTGAGCACCTTTGCGTTGCCGTTGGCCGTCCGGAGGTCGAAGCCCATCAGGGTCGTAAAGGCGATGATGGCGAATGTGCCCGTTCCCGGGCCGAAGATGCCATCGTACAGGCCGATGCCCAAACCAATGGCAAGAGCCAGCAGAGCCTTTTTCAGGTTCAGCGTGCCGTCGTCCCGGTTCTCGTCCGGGAGCTTCCGCCGCCACAAAATCAGCACCGCCGCGATGGGCAGGATGATGAGCATCATCGTGCGGAGCATCTCGTCACTGAGCAGGAGGACGATGTGCGACCCCAGCGCACTTCCCGCAAAGCTTCCGACTGCGGCCAGAATACCAATTTTGACATTCATCGCGCCATTTTTGAAGAAGTTGACCGTCGCAAAGGTCGTACCGCAGGCCGCACTGAATTTGTTCGTGCCGTAGGTGTAATGCACAGGCAGACCCGCAAAGAGATAAGCCGGCAGGCTGATGAGTCCGCCGCCGCCCGCCGCCGAATCCACGAACCCGGCAAACCCGGTCATCGCCATCAAAAACAGGAGCATCGGCAGTGAAATTTGTATACTTTCCGTCATATTTCCCCTCTGAATTGCTGTTACAGATTCTCTTCAAAGAACCGCATCGCGTTGCGGTAGAAGATCTTTTCCACTTCGTCCTCGGTAAAGCCCTCTTTTTGCAGGGCATCCACCAGCATCGGCAGCTTATCGCAGCTGTCCATCTCGAGATGTCCGCCGATGCCGTCAAAATCGCTGCCGAGGGCGATCATATCGATGCCGCCCACCTGCTTGAAGTGCGCCGCATGTTTCGCCATCAGCGCGGTCGTACTGCGGCACAGCTCTGCGCTGGGCTGATTGTCGAGGAAGGCCGCGCAGTAGTTCAGGCCGGCAATACCGCCCCGCTCGGCCATCGCCCGAATCATCTCGTCGGTCAGGTTGCGGCAGTGGGGTGCTAACGCCCGGCAGTTCGAGTGGCTGGCCGCAAAGGGGCGGGTGCTGTGCTCGACGATATCCCAGAAGCCCTTATCCGACATGTGGCTGACATCCGCGATGATGTGCAGACGCTCCATCTCGGCGAGGAACTCAAAGCCCTTTTCTTTCAGACCCGTCTCGGTGTTGGGCTGGCAGGGCCAGAGCCGATGTGCCTCGTTCTGAGGGATGACGTTGGGGCTTGCCAGCTCATTTTCGTGATTCCAGGTCAGGGTCATCATCCGGACGCCCAGCTCATATATCCGGCGCAGAACGCCCAGACTGCCCTTGCAGACGCCGCCTTCCTCGATGGTAAGCATTCCGCTGATCTTGCCCTCCTCGGCGTTTCTGCGGATATCCGCCGCCGTGTAGACCGGGGCAATGCGGTCGGCGTATTTCGCCATCAGCCGCTTGAAAACGTCGATCTCTTCTAACGCCGTCACCAGCGGGTCAGCACCGGGCGTTTTATCGCCCAGATTGACGAATGCCGCGAAACATTGGAGCATATAATCTCCCCGCTGTAATCTTTCGAGGTCAATATGCAAATCGTTATGTTCAAAACTCAACGGTTCGCCGTTTTTTTCGGCATGGCGGAGGACACTCAGGGTGTCGCAGTGCAGATCCCAGACTTTCATTTTCCTCTTCCTTTCCCATTTGAAATCGTTATGCTTCAGCTTCCAGCAGCTCCAGCAGCTCGTCCGGCTTCATCGAGAGGATAGCTCCATCCGCCGTGCCCGTCACGGTATCGGCCAAGGACTGTTTTGCCTGCTGCAGCTCCACGATTTTTTCCTCGATGGTATCCTGTGCGATGAGCTTGTACACCTGCACCGGGTTCTGCTGACCGATGCGATAGGCGCGGTCGGTGGCCTGATTCTGTGCGGCCACATTCCACCACGGGTCGTAATGAATGACGATATCCGCCGCCGTCAGGTTCAGACCAGTGCCGCCTGCCCGCAGAGAGATGAGAAATACGCTGACCTCTCCATTGTTGAAGCGGCGCACCAGCTCAGCACGGACGGGCTTCGGGGTCGAACCCTGTAAGGTAAAGTGGCTGATGCCCTCCTCGTCCAGACGCTTCGCCAGCAGGTCGAGCATCGAGGTAAACTGGCTGAACAGCAGAATGCGGTGTCCGCCCTCGACCGCCGAGGTCACCAGCTCGGTACAGGCGTCCAGCTTCGCACTTCCGCCCTCCCAGTTGTCGGCGATGAGCCGCGGGTCACAGCAAATTTCCCGCAGACGCATCAGGACGGCAAAGACCGCCATTTTATCTTCAGGCTTGGCCGCTTTCAGCTTCTCGCGGGCATCCACGACCGCCGCCAGATAGAGCTTTCGCTGCTGCTCCTCTAGTTCGATCCGGTGGATGTTCTCGGTCTTGGGCGGCAGCTCCTTCAGGACCTCCGACTTCATCCGTCGGAGGATGAACGGCCCGGTCAGCTGATTCAGCCGCCGGGTGGCGGCCTTGTCCTCTTCCTGCACGATGGGCTTCTCAAAGCGGCTGCAAAAGCCCTTATACGAGGGCAGATAGCCCGGCATCAGGAAAGAGAAGATGCTCCACAGCTCTCCCAGACGGTTCTCGACGGGCGTGCCCGTCAGCGCGAACCGCACCCGGCTCTTGACCTGACAGACCGCCTTGTATTTCTGGGTGGTGTGGTTCTTGATGGCCTGCGCCTCGTCGAGGATGCAGGCGTAGAACTCCTGCTTTTCGTAGAGGGCATCGTCCCGCCGGAGAAGGTCGTAGCTCGTCACCACCAAATCAGCGTCCGACCAGCTTTCGGCCAGCTCTGCCCGGTGTGCGGCGTCACCATCGACCACAATACATTTCAACTCTGGCGTGAATTTCTCGCACTCTTCCGCCCAGTTCAGCACCAGCGAGGCCGGGCAGACGATGAGGTTCGGCAGAAGCGGCTCGTCCGGCTTGTTCTGCTTCGCTTCTTTCATCGAGAGCAAATAGCTGAGCACCTGCACCGTCTTGCCCAAGCCCATATCATCGGCCAGAATGCCGCCCATCCCGTAGCCGTCCAGCGTCCGCAGCCAGCGGTAGCCGTCCCGCTGATATTTGCGCAATACTTTTTGGAGTGACAGGGGCGGTGTATACTCGCTGTCCTTGACGGCGTGGAAACTCCGGCTGATTCGGCGGAAGGCATCGTCGCGGTTGAAGCGGACTTCGTTCTGTCCCGACAGTGCCCAGTCAAGGCTGGGCGCACGGTAGAGCGGGAGCTGAGCGTGATTCTGCCCCAGCTTCGCGCCCGACAATTCGAGCGTCTCGTTCAGCTCGTCCAGCACCTCGAGCGAGTCGTCCAGCCGGAGCAGACGGCCGTCCCGCAGGCGGTGATAGCGTTTTTTCTGGTGGAGCGATTTCAGCAGGTTTTTCAGCTCACCGACCGGAAATTCTCCGGTGTCCACCTCGAGGTCGAGGACGCTTCCATGCACCGACACGCCCACCGAGATTTTCGGCGGTGCGACCTGCAAGTTCCGGAACGCCTCACTCAGATAGACCTCGCCCTCGCTCATCAGAGCGGGCACACCCTCCTCCAGGAAGGTATAGACGGCATCCTCGTCGTAGGTGCTGTACTGGCGCGCAACGCCATTCTCCCGCACGTCAACACTCGGCTCAAGATAGGCCGACAGCAGCCGTGCCGCCCGGCGTTCGGCGCGGGCATCCCGCAGAAGTCCCGCAGGCACATTGTCGGGCGTTACCCGATCCTCGCCGTACAGAAACTCGAGGTGTGCCGTAATTGCGCCCATCTGGGGCGCATCGAGGTAAAACTGCACCACCGGCTCGAGGGGAATTTGATTCAGGAGCAAACGGTCGGGGTCGTCGATGAGAAGCTTTGAGCCGAATTCCGGCAGGACGAAGCTGCAAAAATCCGCCGCATCCCGGGTGGAGAAAAAGACGCCTTCCCCGCTCAGGGCGTGGATAGCGGGAAGCATCCGTGCCGCCTCGCCGTTTTTCATCTGCCAGAGCGTATCCTCATTGTATAGATAATCGAAATCCAGACCGTGGCAGACCCGAAGCCGCGGCTTGATGCCGACCCAGACACCGCCCTTCCGCTTTTCGACCTTCATCGTCAGAGAGGGTAGCCCCTTCTTGAGCCAGTAGCCGCCCACCTGCCCGGTCTGCTCGTAAAGGGAGACCAGCTCGTCCAGCAGCTCTCCGGTCAGGGGTTCACTTCCGGCAGGTGCACCGTTCGACAGGCTGTTTCCGTACTTCTGAAACGCTTCCAAGCTCTCCTTGGTGTCGTTCAGCCGGCGGAGAAGCCGCAAAAGCTGCTGTGACTCGGGGGTAAAGGCATCCCACCGATGGACGAAGGCCAGCGACTTTCCATAGCTGACGCTTCGCTCCTTCGCGATGTCCTCCAACAGCTTCGGGACGCTCTTGACGACATACTGCCGCCCGCCGTCCGAGATGCGAAGCCGTATCATCGGGTGGTCATCCAATTCAAAGCTCAATTCCGGTTCAAGCTCCGCAAAGCCCTTTCGCTGTTCCATTACGACCGTACCGCCCACATCAGCCAGTGCGTCGTCCTGATATTTTTTCAGCAGGTCTTTTGCACGCCAGTCGGATTCCGGCGCGTCCTCCCGCCATTTCCGGCCGAACAGCATCTCGAGGCTGGACACATAGCTGTCCTTCTTGGGAGCTTCCTGCGGCCTGCTCTGGGGCAGATTGGCCGCACCACGCACCACGCCCGGGATGTTTTCCGGCGTCTTTGTCTGCGGCTGTTCCGGCTCTTTCTCGCTGTCCACGAGCAGCACCGCACCGATGTGCTTGCAGTAGTCGCCCTCACCGTTCTGGTTATAGGGACAGCTGCAGGACGCACTGACGAATGTTCCGTTCGCCCGCAGCCAGACCTGCGTGCGGTAGATGTCCGTCCCGTTTACTACTGCCGTCAGATGCCGGACTCCGTCGGCGTTGGTTTTGCGATCCAGTGATACGATATTGCCTGTATATTTTTTTGCCCGCGCAAAAATCGTATCGCCCAGCAAATTCCGGATGTCCTCTTTGTCCACAGGTCTTTCCTCCCCTCAAAAGGCTTTATTGGTTAAGCATACCGCACCGCCCCAGCAGATTCAAGAGATTTGCACAAAAAAATCCCACACCCTTTGACAGGTGCAGGATTTTCATCTCACTTCTTCTGTTTGAATTTCAGCGGCGTCTGCACCTCGGCACGGATGCGGAGGAGATAGCTTCGCGTCCGCTCGGTACTGCGCAGGATGGCGTCCACCTGCTCTTTCTGCGGGTCGGTCAGGTCATCTTCCGCCAGAAGCTCCGCGTTCCCCTGAATGATGCTCAACGGCGTTTTCAGCTCATGGGAGAGCTGGATGATCTGCTCCCGCTGTTTCTGCTCCATGCTCCATTGCTTCTGCAGACTGCCCGTCAGCTCTTGTCCCATCAGCCGCAACGCGTTCAGAGCCTCGTCGTATTCCCGGACCTTTGCGCCCGCAAATTCGACCCCGTCCAGCCCCTTCTTTTCTGCCACCTGCCGGGAGGCCTCGGTCAGGCGTCCCGTTTCAACGGCCAGAAATTTCGCTGTCCGGTGGGTGCATCCCGCAATGATACACACTATCAGCACCACACCCAGAAAAATGTGACAGCTCTGCACATCCGGCAGTTTTCCGCGCAGAGCCGGGTCTGCATAGGGCACGGAATAGTCAAATTGGAACAGGCAGACCGTGCCGTCCTTCAGCTCCGCACTCATGTAATACTGGGTATAGAACAGCAGACCGCCCCTCTGCGTGCTGCTGCGTTCGTACTGCAACGCTCTTTGGAGATGCCTGTCGTCCATATTCGTCCGGAGCAGCTCGTCTCCGTCAAACAACGCGTATCGGCAGAGAGGATCAAACCCGGCATCGTCAAAGCTTTCCGCTGTCATCCCGGAAACCATCTGCACCGCCTTTGCGGTGGCATTTGCGGCCGCATTCGCAGGCAGAAGCAGTCCACTGTTCATCAACAAAATCAGCCCCATAAACCACAGGACCGCCGCCAGAACACAGCACACCGCACACTGGGCCAGATACCGGAGCAGGACGCTTCGCAGAGAGATCAGTTTTCGCTTTTCCATTGGTAGCCCACTCCCCATACGGTTTTAAGCAGCTGCTCCGGGTCGGAAAGCCCGGCTACCCGCAGTTTTGCCCGGATATTTTTGATGTGCTGGGTGATGGCGGTGTCGTCGGCTGTACCGTCTATCCCGAAAACCGCCTCATAAATTTGCTCCTTGCTGAACGTCTGCCCGGCATAAAGGGCAAGATATTCGCAAATGGCATATTCGGAGCGTGTCAGCGGCAGTGCAACGCCGTTCACCGCCATGCTTTTCGCCGCAAGGTCAAACTCCGCGCCGCCCCGCAGGATGCGGTGGGAGGGCGTCCGGTTCTGTCTCCGGAGGTGCGCCGACACTCGCGCTCGGAGCTCGGCGATGCGGAACGGTTTTGCAAGGTAGTCGTCCGCGCCGATTCCCAGCCCTTCCAACACCGCCGGCTCATCCGTCCGGGCGGAGAGAAACAAAATGGGTGCGTCGGTCTGCTTCCGGATGCGGCGGCAGACGGCGAACCCGTCCTCGTCCGGCATCATGACGTCCAGCAGGATACAATCCGCCCAGCGGCAGAGATTTTCCGTCAGCTGTCCGCCGGAGGTTTTCACCGTCACCTGATGCCCGTCCCGTTCCAGAGCCGTTTTCAACAGTCTGCCAAGGTCACGGTCATCGTCCACCACCAGAATCTTCGCCATAGCTCACCTCAAAAGCTGATACACCGCGCAGGACGCCCCATACAAAATGTAGACATGCGCCGGATAGAACCAGTAAAACAGCCGCTTATGCCCGCCTCCGCGCGTTCCGTTGTATTGGAGCATCAGCAGCACCGCCGCGATGCCGAACCACTCGTAATAGGTCGTGAACATCTGCGAAAGCGCGAAATCAGGCTGACCGCGCAGCATCAGATAGACATACAAAAAGTCCCACAGAAACACGTTCAGCGACCATGCCGCAAGCTGGAGCTTCCGATGCTCCCGGAACAGATAGAGCAGGACACCACCCAGCAGAAAGCTCCAACCGCCGTCTGTGATACCCGTCCACATCGGAAGCGGACTCGTCATCACGAACGCCAGAATGGTAGATGCAAGAGGCATCTGTTGCACCTGCGGAAAAAGCCGTAGAAACGCAGCGATCCCGAACGGCCAAAACAGAACGGCCGCAATCGCCAGCACACCCTTTAAAAATTTCTTATCTCGAATCCAGTCGATGCCCTGCCAGACGATGCAGAGGAGCACAAAATCCTGAAAAATTGCATTGGCCGGATAAAACCCATCGCCGCGCCGGAACGCCCCGGCATACATCATTAAAAATTCCAGTGCTGCCATGCCTGCGCCGATGGCCCAGATGCGCAGAAAGTAGCGTTTCCGGTCATGGGTATGCGCAAAGCCCTCCACAGTGCAGAACAGAAACAACGGCGCGCCCAGCCGCCCCAGCATACTAAACCACTCCGGGATGACCCCAGTGAACGCAAAGAAATAATGAAGGTGGTCCAGCACCATCACAAAAAGCCCGATGAATTTGAGTTGTGTCCCGGACAGCCCCTTCTGTTTTTCCAGTGTTTCTTCCATCTCAAAATCCCCTTTTCCTGTTTGATGGTTTCAGTCTAACAGGGATTTCTGTAGAGATTATGAGGATGCTTTTATCATAGCGAAATTTTTTGTGCATTGCAAGAAAAAATCAGCCGCACCGCGGTTTCCTTTCTGCGGTACGGCCGATTTTGCTCTTATTCAGTTTTTATCGCCAAAGCTTAACGTCCCACATGATGATGTAGCCTTCGTTCGGCTTGTATCCATATCCACGACATACGACAGGTTCAACTTCGATATAGGTTGCACCTGCAATATCCACTTCAAACTTAACCGTTTGCCTTGTTTTCTGACGAATCACTTCCGAAGTAGCAACCAATTTATTATCCGCGAATACCTTGACCATTCCCCATGAGTTTTCTCCCATATACTTATACGGGTTCAAATTCATTGTCAACTTGCTATATTTTCTGTCAACAACATACTCCGCTTTTCCGCAGTAGAGATCCTTTCCTTCACCAAATGTGTCCTTCCATTCACTATAAAACGAGAATACTGAATAGTTAACACCTCTCATATAAGTATTTCCATACGGATCTTCCGGTATTTTATTTTCCCAAGTAAAACTACCATTCAGCGGTTTCAGATAGGACAGCGGAATCGAACCATCACCAGCCGGAATCGTTCCGCTACCATCACAGCCAGTCAAAGCCGTCATCGCACAGGCCGCACCTGCAATACCCAGTACCTTCACAAAATCACGGCGACTAATTTTTTTCATCATGATTCACCTCGTCTTGTACGCTGTTTTTTCCGTAGCATCTAACATGATGCCTACTTGTTGCCTCTAGTATAGATAATATTTATCTAAAAGTCAATAGATACATTTCATCTAACCTATCTTATTACGCAAGGAGGTTAGATACTATGAAAAATCGTTTAAGAGACTTGCGTGAAGATCATGATTTTACTCAGCAGACGGTGGCCGATAAAATCGGCATCACTCAGCGCAAATACAGCTATGTGGAAACCGGAACGCAGCAGTTGACGGCAGAACTTCTCGTGCCGCTTGCACAACTTTATAATGTAAGTATTGATTATCTTCTCTGCCAAACGGACGTCCCCGACCGATACCCGCTCCACTGAACATACAGCCACCGTAAAGCCACTTTGTACAAAATAAAAAGCCCCGGGCTTCAACCCAGAGCAAAACAAAACCGCTCTGAGAGATCCCTCAGAGCGGTTTTCAATCAAGTCGGCGACTACCTATTTTCACGCGCCGTTTCCAGCGAACTATCTTGGGCACGAGT
>CAVJGY010000040.1:0-9762 GCA_963648915.1 Acutalibacteraceae bacterium
GTATAGGTCACTTCTGCAAGACTGCGGGTCGAATATTTTGCAATTTCCATCCCATGTGCCAGAATATACCCCGCCAGCGTCTTTTCACCCTCAGAAAGACCTTCCTGCAGGGCAAGCTTATCTATGATCAGCATCGCGGCATCTCCTTTCCGTCCTGTCCGTTTTTGTAAGCATACCATATTTTACAATGCTTTGGCAAATTTTTCGGCTTTCGTCCGCTAACGGCAGCATCCGGGACGCTTTTTCTCTGCTCTCATAATACTTTTATTCGTTTTACCACCCCCGCATTTGAAATTTTCTCCCCTTTGAAAGGGCGGGCGAATCATTGTCTCTCCGTCCGGGTTATGGTATACTAATTTGGTATCACCAAACCACAACGCGAAAGGATGTGGAACACATGGACGCTCTGGAACAAGCCCGCGCCGAGATCGACGCGGTCGACGCACAGCTTGCCGCCCTGTTTGAGCGGCGGATGGCCGCTGTGCTCAGCGTCGCACAGTACAAGCAGGCGCACGGTCTGCCTATCTTCGACGCCTCGCGGGAGGCCGTCGTGCTGGAAAAGTCCGCCGCACGCATTCAGAACCCCGCCCTGCGCCCCTACTATAAAGACCATGTGCAGAACATGATGGATGTCGCCAAGCAGTACGAGGCCGAGGTGCTGGGACAGAACCGTGCCGCCTATCAGGGCGTGGAGGGTGCGTTCGCGCACATCGCGCTCAAGGCACTCTTCCCGCACGCTGAGGCTGTCAGCTACCCGACTTGGGACGAGGTATTCAACGCGGTTGCAAACGGCGATGCGGCGCACGGCGTCGTTCCGTTTGAGAACAGCCACGCCGGAGACGTTTCGGCCGTCCTCGACCTCTGCTACAACCACCCGGAGCTTTGGGTGGTGGACGTCTACGACCTGCCCATCTCCCAAAACCTGCTCGTCCTGCCCGGCACACAGCTGAGCGAGATCAAGAGCGTCTACAGCCACCAGCAGGCCATCGCCCAGAGCGAGACCTTCCTGAAGCAGTTCCAGCTTCCGGCGACCGCGATGCCCAACACGGCAATGGCCGCGAAATTCGTGGCCGAGAGCGGCGACAAGACCAAGGCCGCCATTGCCAGCGTCGAGACGGCCGCTCTCTACGGACTGGAGGTGCTCGTCCCGAGCATCAACACCGACGGCGACAACACGACCCGGTTCATCGTCCTGAGCCGCGAAAAGCCCACGGTCGGCAACCGCTTCTCCCTCCTGTTCACGGTGGACAACAAACCCGGCAAACTGGGCGAGGTCATCCAGATGATCGGTGCAAGCGGCTTCAACATGGAATCCATCAAGAGCCGTCCGATGCCCCACGTTCCTTTTGAATATTATTTTTACGTCGAACTGGTGGGCGACCCCACCCGCGACGAGACCGCCGCATTGCTGCACGAGCTGAATCGAATCTGCCGCACCGTCCGGCTGTTAGGAGTGTACACAAAATGAGTGAATTTATCGGAACCAAGCTCACCATGAACCTCGGTGAGCGGAGCTATGATATCATCCTGAAGCGGGGTGCACTGGAAAATCTGTACCAGTTCGCCCGGCTCGACCGCCGTGTCGCCATCGTCACCGACAGCGGCGTCCCCGCCGAGTACGCCCAGCGGGTGGCCGACCAGTGCCGGGACTCGAAGATCATCACCGTCCCGCAGGGCGAGGCCAGCAAAAGCTTCAAGATTCTCGAAACTGTCCTGCGCCAGATGCTCGACTTCAACATGGGACGCGGCGACCTCGTCATCGCGGTCGGCGGCGGTGTCGTCGGCGACTTGGCAGGCTTTGCAGCTTCTATCTATATGCGGGGCATCGATTTCATCAACTGCCCCACCACCACCCTGTCTATGATCGACTCCTCCATCGGCGGCAAGACCGCCGTCGACCTCGGCGAGACGAAGAACATCGCAGGCTCGTTCTGGCAGCCCAAGCTCGTCATCGTCGACCCCGACACCCTGTCCACCCTGCCCCGCCGCCACTACATCAACGGTCTGGCCGAGGCGGTCAAGGCCAGCCTGCTGGCCGACCCGGAGCTGTTCGCCATCTTCGAGAACGGCGATGTGGATGCGCAGATTGGGGAAATCATCTACCGCAGCCTGAAATTCAAGAAGAACATCGTCGAGCAGGACGAGACGGAGCACGGGATGCGGAAGGCTCTGAACTTCGGCCACACCATCGGCCACGGCATCGAGGCCGTCAAGGGCATCAAGGGACGCCGCACCGTCGGTCTGTTCCACGGCGAATGCGTTGCACTGGGAATGCTGCCGATGATCGAATCCAAGGCGTTGCAGAAGCGTGTCCGCGCCGTCTACCGCCGTTTGGGTCTGCCCACCCGCACCACCTACGACAAGGAAAAGGTGCTGGCCGAGATGCTCCACGACAAAAAGGCACAGGGCAACCAGATCACCATCATCAAAGTTCCCGGTCTGGGCTGCTGGCGTGCCGAGACGATCCCCGTCGAGGGACTCCGCCCCCTGCTGGGCATGGAGGAGTGACCTGCCATGAAAAACACCTTTGGTGATTCCCTCGCCTTAACGATTTTCGGCGAGAGCCACGGCAAGGCCATTGGCGCAGTGCTGGACGGCATGGCCGCAGGCGTTCCGGTGGATGAAGAATTCCTCGCCGCCTGCATGGACAAACGCCGGGCACGGGGCGACGGCCTGTCCACCGCCCGGGTCGAGGCCGACAAGGTACAATTCTTGTCCGGCGTCGTCAACGGCCACACGACGGGCACTTCCATCGCCCTGATGATCGAAAACCAGAACACCCGGAGCAGGGACTACGCCAAGACCGCCGACCTGCTCCGTCCCGGCCACGCCGACTACACCGCCTACGCCAAATACCACAGCTATCAGGATGCCCGGGGCGGCGGGCACTTCTCCGGCCGCATCACGGCCGCTCTGGTGGCGGCGGGCGCAGTCGTCCTCGGCGCGCTGAACCGGGCGGGCATCGACATCACGACCCACATCGCGAAGTGTGCGGGCATTTCGGACACCCCCTTCGCCCTGAACGACTCCGACACCCTCGCAGCACAGGCCGAGGCTCTTCTGAACAAATCCGAGGGCTTTGCCCTGCTGGACGCTTCGGTCGAAGAGCCGATGAAGGCCGCCATCCGTGCCGCCGGGTCAGACGGCGACAGCGTGGGCGGCATCCTCGAGACAGCCATCCTCGGCCTGCCCGCAGGCGTCGGTGAACCGTACTTCGACAGTGTGGAGAGCGTTCTCTCCCATGCGGCCTTCTCCATCCCCGCCGTGAAGGGCATCGAGTTCGGCACGGGCTTCGGGTTCGCCGACCTGCACGGCTCGGAGGCCAACGACTCCTTCCGGGTCAACGCCGCAGGCAGCATCGTCACCGAAACGAACCACAACGCAGGCGTCAACGGCGGCATCTCGAACGGGATGCCCGTGGTGTTCCGCACCGCCGTCAAACCGACGCCCAGCATCTATAAACAGCAGGACACCGTGGATTATATCGCACGCAAAAATGCAGAGCTGTCCATTCAGGGACGGCACGACCCCTGCATCGTGCCTCGTGCGGCCATCGTTCAGACCTGTGCTGCCGCCCTTGCCATCGGCGACCTGTTGACTGAAAAATACGGCATGGCATGGATGGAGCATCCCACCAGCTTCCGGAAGGAGGACGACTGAATGGAATACGGACTCATCGGCTCAAAGCTGGGCCACTCCTACTCCAAGACCATCCATGAGATGCTCTGCGGCTATCGCTATGACCTCTGCCCCCTCCCCACCGAGGAGGAGGCGCGGGCCTTCTTGACAAAGCGGATGTTCAAGGCCATCAACGTGACGATCCCCTATAAGAAGCTCGTCATGGAATACTGCACCTACATCGACCCCCGTGCCAAGGCCATCGGTGCGGTGAACACCGTCGTCAACAAAAACGGCCTGCTCTACGGCTACAACACCGATTACATGGGCTTCGCCTATCTCTGCGAATCGCATGGCGTGGACTTCACCGGAAAGACCGTCCTCATTCTCGGTACAGGCGGCACGCACAACACGACCAGTGCCGTCGCCCGGGACAAAGGCGCGGCGAAAATTCTGACCGTCAGCCGCCGTCCCGACCCTGAGAAGGGCGAGCTTTCCTACGAGGAGGCCGTTCATTCCGGTGCACAAATCGTCATCAACACCACGCCTGCGGGCATGTACCCGAATGTCGGCGTCTGCAACCTCGACGTTGCCGCGATGCCGGGCTTGGAAGCCGTTCTGGACGTGGTCTACAACCCCGACAAGACCGAACTCATTCTTCGCGCCGAGGAAGCGGGCGTTCCGGTAGCCGTCGGCGGCTTGGAAATGCTGGTCGCGCAGGCCGTCTATGCGGCGGAATATTTCCTCAGCCGGAAGTTCCCGGACGCACCCGCTGAGATCGCGCAAATCGCAAACACCCTCCGCCGGGACACCCTGAACATTGCCCTCATTGGAATGCCCTCCTCCGGAAAGACCACGGTCGGACGTGCTCTCGCGAAGGAGCTGGGCAAGACCTTCGTCGACCTCGACGAGGAGATTGTCAAGGCCAACGGCAAGACCATCCCGGATATCTTCGCCGACGAGGGCGAGGACGGTTTCCGGGCAAAGGAGACGGAGCAGGTCGCCCGCTTCTCGAAGGAGGGACATCAGCTGCTCTCCTGCGGCGGCGGCGTCATCAAGCGGCCGGAGAACCTGCGGCTGCTGCGGCAGAACGGCGTCGTCCTCTTCCTCGACCGCCCGTTGGAATCGCTGGTCGTGGGCGGCGGACGCCCCCTCTCATCCAGCACCGACGCACTCCGGACGATGGAGGCCGAACGCCGGCCGCTCTATCTGGCCGCAGCGGACGCGGTCGTTCCCAACAACACCACCGTCGCGGACGCAGTGAACGCGGCAATGGAGGCTCTGGATGAAATTTTTAGTCATTAACGGCCCGAACCTCAACCTGACCCAGTTCTCTGAGCCGGGCGTGGCCGGGACGGTCGATTATACCGGACTTCTGGACTACCTCGAGGCCTGCTGCAACCAGATGGAGATCGAGGTCGAGTTCTTCCAGTCCAACCACGAGGGCGACCTCATTGATGAAATTCAGTCTGCCGCCGGACGTGCGGACGGCATCGTTATCAACCCGGGCGGCTACGCCCATTACAGCGTCGCCATCCTTGATGCTCTGCGGGTCTGCAGCCTTCCGGCCGTCGAAGTGATGCTCAACGAGCCGAACGAGCACGAGCCGTTCCGTCAGACCGACATCGTGTCCTTTGGCTGTCAGGGGCATTTCATCGGGGAGGGCATCAGCGGCTATGTTCACGCCATTGCCTACCTCGCCCAGCTGCTTCGTCTGGATGGCAGCTCTCACGCACACATCGTTCAGTAAAGAAATAAACCTCTCCGTCATCGCTCACGCGGTGCCGCCTCTCCTGTGCGGAAGAGGCAAAACAGGAGGTTCATACAAAAAGGAAAGGAATCAAAACTATGATCATCTCCACCAAAAAAGGAACTCCGAAGGACGAGCTGGAAAAAATCGTCGACAAATTCGAGAAGCAGGGTCTTGACGTGACCCTCATCACCGGCAAGGACTACAACGTCTTTGGTCTGGTCGGCGACACCACCAAGATCGACGAGCGCGACGTTCTCGCCAACCCCTGGATCGACAACGTGACCCGCGTCTCCGCCCCCTACAAGCGCGCGAACCGCCTGTTCCACCCCGCGGATTCGGTCATCGACTGCGGCGGCGTCAAGATCGGCGGCAAGGAGAAGATCGCAGTCATGGCCGGCCCGTGCAGCATCGAGGGCGAAGAGCAGGCTCTCCGCATCGCACAGGGCGTCAAGGCAGGCGGCGCAGCTCTGTTCCGCGGCGGCGCATACAAGCCCCGCACCTCTCCCTACTCCTTCCAGGGTCTTGAGACCGAGGGCATCCTCGACATGGTGAAGGCACGCGAGGCTACCGGCCTGCCCATCGTCTCCGAGCTGATGAGCGAGGATCGTATCCCCGAGTTCGAGGAGTATGTCGATGTCGTTCAGATCGGCGCACGCAACATGCAGAACTTCCAGCTGCTCAAGGCCGTCGGCAAGATGCACAAGCCTGTCCTGCTCAAGCGCGGCCTCTGCAACACCATCGAGGAGTGGATCATGAGTGCCGAGTACATCATGGCAGGCGGCAACGAGCAGGTCATCCTCTGCGAGCGCGGCATCCGCACCTTCGAGAAGTACACCCGCAACACCCTCGACCTGTCCGCAGTGCCCATCATCCACGAAAAGACCCACCTGCCCGTCATCGTCGACCCCAGCCACGCCACCGGCAAGGCAAACCTCGTTGAGCCGATGATGATCGCCGCTGTCGCCGCGGGTGCAGACGGCCTCGAGGTCGAGGTGCACTACGATCCCCGCCACGCATGGAGCGACGGCGCACAGTGCTTGACCCCGGATGCCTTCGCACAGGCTATGGCAAAGTGCCGTCAGGTCGCTTGGGCGATCGGCCGGGAGATGTAATCTCGTATGCAAGTAACGATTTCTTCACCTGCCGAGCTGAACGGCGTTGTCACTACACCGCCCAGTAAAAGCATGGCACACCGGGCCGTCCTCTGTGCCGCGCTTGCAAAGGGCATTTCCCGCATTGACAACCTCGAGTTCAGCAAGGATATCTCTGCGACCCTCTCCGCCGCCGGGCAGCTCTGCGCGACGGTCGAAATGGGCGCAGACAACGCCGTGGTCGAGGGTCTGGGCGGCTTCCGCCCGGTCACCGAGGCCATCGACTGCTGTGAAAGCGGCAGCACCCTGCGCTTTCTCATCCCGCTGGCAAGTCTGACCGGACAGGCCGTGACCTTCGTGGGACATGGCCGCCTGATGGAGCGTCCCCAGTCGGTCTACAAGAACCTCTACCGGGAGCAGGATCTCCGGTTCGAGCAGACCTCCGCCAACCTGACGGTCGAAGGGCTACTCAAGCCCGGTGACTACACGCTGACGGGCAACGTGTCCAGCCAGTTCATCAGCGGCCTGCTGTTCGCCCTGCCCCTTCTGCCCGGCGACAGCACCCTGCACCTTCTCCCGCCCGTCGAGAGCCGGAGCTATATCGAGATGACCCGCAGTGTTCAGAAGGCCTTCGGCGTCGAGAGCCGCTGGTCGGACGACGTGACCCTCTTCATTCCCGGCAGTCAGATCTATTCTGCCCGGGATTACACGGTCGAGGGCGATTACAGTCAGGCCGCATTTCTGGCCGTTCTGGGCGCAGTCTGCGGCGGCGTGACGATCGCCGGACTGCCCGCCGAGACGTTGCAGGGCGATTCCGTCATCCTCGACATCCTCCGCCGCTGTGGTGCGAACTTCCAGCACACGGAAGCGGGCATCGTCTTTGAAAAAGCCCCGCTCCACGGGGTGGACATCGACCTTGCCGACTGCCCCGACCTCGGCCCGGTGTTGATGGTCCTCGGCCTGCTCTGCGACGGTCAGACCGTCATCCGGAACGCCGAGCGTCTCCGCATCAAGGAGAGCGACCGCATCGCGGCCATGGAGCACGAGCTTCGTGCCTGCGGGGGCGTTCTCTCGAGCGAGGGCGGAACGATCACCATCGAGGGCTGTGCGGACAAGCTGCACACCCCGGACGCGCCGCTCTCCGGCCACAACGACCACCGAGTCGTCATGAGCCTGACCGTGCTTGCCCTGTCCGCCGGGCTGAAGCTCCGCATCGACGGTGCGGAGGCCATCGAGAAGAGCTGGCCGCATTTCTTTGAAGCCATCAAGCCTTTGGGCGTGGAGGTAGACTATGCTGGATAAATCCAAACATTATCTCGTTGTCGGTCTGGGTCTGCTGGGCGGCAAATATGCGCTGGAACTGACCCGCGCCGGATTTACTGTGGACGGCATCAACCGCAGTGAGGGACACTTGCAGTACGCCCTCGACCACGGCTACATCCGGAGCGGCAAGACCCACGATTTTGAAGATCTCGTGCGTCAGGCCGACCATATCATCTTCGGCCTGTACCCCACCGCCCTAATCGAGTGGTTCAAGACCTACGGCCAGCTCATCAAGCCCGGCTGTATCTTCACCGACGTTTCGGGCGTCAAGACCGGACTCGTCGAGCCGATCCAGAACATGTGCCCGGAAGGGGTCGAGTTCATCGCCAGCCACCCGATGGCAGGCCGCGAGACGTCCAGCGTCGAGCACGCCGCCGAGGTGAATTTTGCACCCGCAAACTTCATCATCACCCCGACCGAGAAGAACACCCCGGAGGCCATCGAGTGGGCGAAGGAGTTGGCCGAGGTACTGGGCTTCAAGCACATCTGCACCCTGACCGTGCAGGAACACGACCGGATGATCGGCTACGTCAGCCAGCTCTGCCATGCGATCGCAGTCAGCCTGATGTGCGCCAACGACAACACCTCGCTCTGCGAGTACACGGGCGACTCCTTCCGCGACCTGACCCGCATTGCACGCATCAACGATAAAATGTGGGCAGAGCTGTTCCTCTGGAACAAGGAGAACCTCATCTCCGAGATCGACCAGTTCGACGCCGCCCTTGGCGCACTGCGGAATGCACTGGTCGCCGACGACCGCGACAAGCTGGAAGAGATGTTCCGCCTGTCGACCCAGCGGCGCGCCGCATTCGACAAAAAACTGCCGTAAGTGAGGTCTTTTTATGCCGAAGCAGGAAGGACAGAAGTCCAAGCTTTTAGCACTGCTGCGCATTTTTGAGCAGCAGACCGATGAAAACCATTTGCTGAATGTTCCGCAGCTGGTCGAGTTGCTGGAACAGCAGGGCATCCTGTGCGAGCGCAAGAGCGTGTACAGCGACATCGACGCCCTGAACCATCTGGGCTATGACATCCAGCTGCGGCGCGGACGAAACGGCGGCTACTGGATGGCAAGCCGGACCTTCGACCTCGCCGAGCTGAAGCTTCTGGTCGACGCCGTCCAGTCCAGCCGGGTCATCTCCAAGACCACCAGCGACAAGCTCATCACCAAGCTGGAAGGTCTGGCCTCCCGCTACGAGGGCGGTCAGCTCCAGCGTCAGGTCTACGTCGAGGGTCGTCCCAAAAGCACCAACCGCTCCCTTCCCTACACGGTCGACGCCCTGTTTGCGGCCATCAATTCCGGCCGGATGGTGCAGTTTCACTACAAAAAGCGGGGCTGCCCCGAGCTGCGCACCATCAGCCCGTGGCAGATGGCATGGGAGAACGGCTGCTACTACCTCATCGCCTATCAGGACGAAAAGCAGCCCTACGGCATCCGCCATTACCGTGTCGACCGGATGGCGGGCGTGACAGTCCTCGACCAACCCCGCCACGGCAAGGAGCAGTTCGCGAATCTTGACCTGCCAGCCTACCTCCGGAAGCATTTCAACATGTACGGCGGGCCGGAACACCGCGTCACCCTCCGCTGCACCGCCGACCTCGAGCAAGCCATGCGGGAACGCTTTGGCTCTTCACCCATCTTCCTGTCGGAGGAGAGCGGCGAGCATTTCCATTTCGATGTTCCCATCTGTGTCAGCGACCAGTTCTATGGCTGGGTCTGCGGCTTCGGCGGTAAAGTCGAGGTCAC
The DNA here is from genome assembly GCA_963648915.1 of Acutalibacteraceae bacterium. GTDB lineage: Bacteria > Bacillota > Clostridia > Oscillospirales > Ruminococcaceae > Faecalibacterium. The sequence continues at coordinate 9,530 of CAVJGY010000040.1, forward strand.
TGCCCCCGCTGAGGTCCGCGATAACCTCCGCCAGATGACCGCAAAAATCAGCGAGGCGCATCATATCCTCTGAACTTAAAAAGGACTCTGCACGACATTTAAGCCATGCAGAGTCCTTTTTTGTTCTCTTAATTCAATTTTGCCTTGTAGAATTCTCTGTCCTTTTCCGGGATTCCCAGAATATCCATTGCCTTTTCGATGGAGACATTCAAATTTTTCACGATGTTAAGGAT
>CAVJGY010000041.1:0-9673 GCA_963648915.1 Acutalibacteraceae bacterium
GCAAATACGGTTGGCATCTTCTATAATGGCAACTTGATGATCGTCGCAGCCTACATTCCCCAGACCAGCAAGTAAATAAAAACACGAAGAACCCCGGAACAGGCACGCAGCCTTGTTCCGGGGTTCTTTTTGGTAAAACCGTTATGAAAGGAGGGCGTTTACTGTTCGCCTTCATAGATCTGGATATAGCGGGGGCTGTGCTTGTCCTGCACGAACAGGAGCGCACCAGTCAGGGCAACGGCCAGAAGGGTAAAGACGGCCAAAAGAGCTTTGAGAACTTTCATCATTCGATCCTCCTTGGTAGGGTGAGGTACGGAGCGGGGGACGTTCCGTAGCTTGATGGATTTAGTATAGCATATTCTGCGCCGAAAGGCAAACGGGGGAAATTCGCCCAAAGATAGAAAATCTTGTAGGATATTCATGAAAAAAGATGTGGTTAGACATAACTAATCGGCAAAAGTGGCAAAGAAAATTAAGGAATTTACATCATTTCGGCCTTGTTGTCGTTGACTTCCGACGCCAAAATGATACAATAAATGTGTTAAGCAGCTGTCGTCCCTGTACCAGTGCGCCTGCATGGGCGTGGGGACGGCAATCTTAGTCAGAATGGGGGATTTATAGTCCATGTTGAACAAGCTGAAACGTGCGGCACTTGGCGCGCATACGCCGCATGACAAAGCAACTGCTGCAAGCAAGCCTGTCCAGATGCCTCTGCCCGCGCAGGTACGCATCCTGATGAGCCAGCACATCGGTGCTCCGGCCAAAGCCTTGGTCAAAAAGGGCGACGAAGTGTTCGTCGGCACGAAGATCGGTGAAGCTGGCGGTTTTGTCTCTGCAAATATCCACTCGAGCGTTTCCGGCACGGTGGCGGCGGTCGAGCCGTTCCGTCTGTCGAACGGTCGGATGTGTGATTCGGTGGTTATCAAGACCGACGGAAAGCAGACCGTTGACCCGGCCCTGAAAGCTCCGGTCGTGACCGATAAGGCCAGCTTCCTCGCCGCTGTGCGGGAAAGCGGTCTGGTGGGTCTGGGCGGCGCAGGCTTCCCGACCGACGTCAAGCTCCAGCCGAAGAGCCCGGTCGACACCCTGCTCATCAACGCCTCCGAGTGTGAGGTCTGGCTGACGAGCGACACGCAGGAGATGCTGAACTGCAGCGATGACATCATCCGCGGCATTCAGGCGGTGCTTCAGTACACCAACATCCCGAAGTGCGTCATCGGCATCGAGAACAACAAGCCCGAGTGCATCGATCTGCTCTGCAAAAAGACCAAGGACATCCCGAGCATCGAGGTCAAGCCTCTGCCCAGTGTCTACGGTACGGGCGCAGAGCTGATCCTCATCGAGAAGTGCCTCGGCCGCGAAGTCCCGCACGGCGGTCTGCCCGCTGATGCAGGCGCGATCGTCATGAACGTGACGAGCGTTTCCAGCCTCGGTAAGTATCTGGCAACGGGTATGCCGGTCGTTTCCCGCACCATCACGGTGGACGGCGACGCCTGCGCAAAGCCCCAGAACCTCGTCGTTCCGGTCGGTACTGCCTATGAGGACGTCATCAATGCCGCCGGCATCAAGGGCGGCGTCACGCTGGGCAAGGTCGTTGCAGGCGGTGCGATGATGGGTCCTGCCGTCGAGAGCCTGAGCTACCCGACTACCAAGACCACCTCTGGCCTGATCCTGCTGAGCGACACTGCCGCACAGCCTGCTCCGGTCAATCCCTGCATCCGCTGCGGCCGCTGCGTCGAGTATTGCCCGATGGGTCTGGAGCCTGTCGAGGTCAATCAGGCATACGCTGCCCGCGATGTGAAGGAGCTGGGCAAGCTGCATGTTGACTATTGCTTCAACTGCGGCTCCTGCTCGTTCGTCTGCCCGGCAAAACGCCCCTGCACCCAGATGATGGGTCTGGCAAAGGCATTCTACCTCGGTGAAATCAAAAAAGGAGGCAATAAGTAATGGATACGAAGCTTATTGTTTCGGCCTCCCCGCATCTGCGGTCTGAGGAGACGACCACTGGCCTGATGGCAAACGTGATCGTTGCCCTGACCCCCTGTGTGGTGGCCTCTGCAATTATTTTCGGCCTGCGCGCTCTGCTGGTGACGGCGGTCTCCATCGTCGCCTGCGTTGCGTTCGAGTGGCTGTACTGCAAGCTGCTCAAGAAGCCCAACCCCATCGGCGACCTGTCTGCCGTTGTCACGGGCATCATCCTCGCAATGAACGTTCCGGTGGGTATGCCTCTGGGTCAGCTCATCGTCGGCGATTTCGTCGCCATCATTGTCGTCAAGCAGCTGTTCGGCGGCATCGGCATGAACTTTGCGAACCCGGCTCTGGTCGGCCGTATCGTTCTGTTCATCAGCTTTGCTGGCTCGATGAACAAGTGGGTGTTCCCGGATGCAGCGGTCGATCAGTTGTCCTCTGCGACCCCGCTGGCCGTCTCTGACCCGTCCAAGCTGAGCCTGCTCGACCTGTTCATGGGCATCCATGGCGGTGTTCTGGGCGAGACCTGCGCTCTGGCGATCGTTCTCGGCCTGATCTATCTGGTCGCGACCAAGACCATCAGCATCGCGATCCCGGCTTCCTATGTCGGCAGCGTGTTCGTGTTCTACCTCATCGCGACCCATAGCCTCCACGCTGCTCTGGTGGCTGTCCTGTCGGGCGGTCTGCTGTTTGGCGCGGTCTTTATGGCGACCGACTACGTTACCAGCCCGTTCACCCTGAAGGGCAAGCTGGTCTACGGCGTGGCTCTGGGCATCGTCACCTTCGCGATCCGCTACTGGGGCAGCTACACCGAGGGCGTGTCCTTCGCACTGCTGTTCATGAACCTGTGGGTCCCCTACATCAATGACCTGACCCGTCAGACTCCGTATGGCTATGTCAAGCCCGCAAAACCTGCAAAGGAGGGTGCTGGCAAATGAATAAGTCTTCTAACTGGGAGAGCACCATCAAGCCGATCGTCGTGCTGAGTGTGATCTCGCTGGTCGTCAGCCTGCTGCTGGCGATCGTCAACTCGATGACAGCTCCGGTCATCAAGGCAAATGAAAAGGCCACCACGCTGGCCGCTTACGTCGATGTCATGCCCACCGTCTCCGACGCTGCAACGCTGGAAGAGGTCGAGGGCTACACCACCGCGAACGTCTCCGGCGTCGTCAAGGCCGAGGACGGCAGCTTGGCGATCAAGGCTGGCGAGTCCGGCTTTGACGGCGGAATCCTGACCGTCATCATGGGCTTCGATACCGAGGGCAAGGTCACCGGTATCTGGGTCGACGCCTCCACCCAGACCAGCGGCATCGGCAGCAATGTCTCGAAGGCCGACTATCTGGCACAGTTCGACGGCATGGATGGCACGCAGAACATCGTGATGAATCAGGATTTCGACGCCTACAGCGGCGCGACCATTTCGTCTACGGCTCTGTTTGCCGCCATCAATGACTGCATCAGCTGCTACAATGAGTTGGCATAAAGGAGGTTGGTAAGAAATGGCACAAGAAAATAAGTCCAAGGTAAGCATCCTTACCAACGGTATCATCAAAGAGAACCCGGTCCTGCGTCTGGTCCTCGGCACTTGCTCCTGCTTGGCCGTTACCACCGCAGTTTCCAGCGCACTGGGCATGGGCGCAGCGTTCACCTTCGTTCTGGTCTGCGCAAACATCCTGATCTCCCTGCTGCGCAACGTCATCCCCGCAAAAGTCCATCTGCCCTGCTACATCGTCATCATCGCAGGCTTCGTGACCATCGTTCAGATGTTCATGCACGCCTACATGGACAGCCTGTACAATGCACTGGGCGTTTTCCTTCCCTTGATCGTTGTCAACTGCATCATTCTGGGTCGTGCCGAGATGTTCGCCTGCAAGAACAGCGTCGTGGACTCTGCTCTGGACGGTATCGGCATGGGCATCGGCTACACTCTGACCGTCGTTCTGATGGCCTCCATCCGTGAGATCCTCGGCAGCGGCACTTGGCTGGGCTTCCAGGTCCTTCCCGAGAGCATGGCGAAGATGAGCATCATGACGCAGGCACCCGGCGCATTCTTCTGCTACGGCGTGCTGATGGCTGGCTGCATCTGGCTGGAGGGCAAGCTCGACGCCCGCATTGAGCGCAAGAGCTGCTGTGACATCGATAATCTGAAGAAGGAGGGCTAATAAGATGCTCGTCAAACTTGCCGCCATCTTCTTCAGCATGATCCTTGTCAACAACTACGTGCTGGTGAAGTTCTATGGCATCTGCCCGTTCTTGGGCGTTTCTAAAAAGCTGGACTCTGCCGTTGGTATGTCCGGCGCAGTTATCTTTGTTATGTTCGTGGCTACGGCGGTCACCTTCCCCATCCAGATCTTCATCCTGAACCCGGCCGAGCTGGAATACCTGCAGACCATCGTCTTTATTCTGGTCATCGCAGTTCTGGTCCAGTTCATCGAGATCTTCCTGAAGAAGTACGTCGTCGCTCTGTATAACTCTCTGGGCGTTTATCTGCCCCTGATCACCACCAACTGCTGCGTTCTGGCTGTCACCATTCTGGTCGTCAGCGACTACGGCGCAGACGTCGAGGCTCTGGGCTTCGGCATCGCCTATATCGAGGCTCTGGTCTGTGCCATCGGCGCAGGCGTCGGCTTCATGCTGGCTATGGTCATGTTCAGCGGCGTGCGTAAGCGCGTGGAAGCCTGCGATCCCCCGGCACCCTTCAAGGGCCTGCCCATCACTCTGATCGCAGCTGCTATCACCAGCCTGTCGTTCATGGGCTTCGGCGGCATCGTCGAAAACCTGTTCAACGTGACGCTGTAAGGGAGGAAACAGAACTATGAATATTGCATCGGCTGTTATCCTCTGCACCATCGTGGGCGCGATCGGCGCGATCGTTCTGGTCGCTGCCGCCAAGTTCATGGCGGTCGAGGAGGATCCTCGAATCGAAGAAGTTGCCTCCTGTCTGGCTGGCGCAAACTGCGGCGGCTGCGGCTACGCAGGCTGTGCAGACTACGCAAAGGCTGTCGTTATGGACGGCGTCCCCTGTGACAAGTGTGCTCCCGGCGGCCCGAAGGCTGCTGCTGCCATCGCCAAGATCATGGGCGGCGAGGCCAGCGGCGTCGTCAAGAAGGCGGTCGTCCAGTGTCAGGGCAACTCCGAGCACTGCAAGCCCAGCTACGACTACAAGGGCATTCAGAGCTGTGCCGCTGCTGCTGCACTGTACGGCGGCCCCAAGACCTGCTCCTTCGCCTGCGTTGGTCTGGGCGACTGCACCAAGGTCTGTAAGTTCGACGCCATCCACATCGTCGACGGTGTGGCAAAGGTCGATAAGGATAAGTGCACCGGCTGTGGTGCATGTGCAAACATCTGCCCCAAGAAGGTCATCATGATCGACGCCGGCGGCCCGCGCAAGCCCGTCGTCATGTGCTCCAATCAGGACAGAGGCCCTGTGGCGATGAAGGCCTGCACGACCTCCTGCATCGCCTGTGGTATGTGCGAGCGTACCTGTAAGTTCGACGCCATCCATGTCGTGGACGGCGTGGCTCGTGTGGATTACGACAAGTGCAAGGGCTGCGGCATGTGTGCCCAGAAGTGCCCGAAGCACATCATCCTCTTCCCGCTGAAGGACGATCCCAATCCCCCGAAGCCCGTGGTGAAGCCTGCCGCTCCTGCGGCAAAGCCCGCTGCTCCGGCCGCAAAGCCGGCTGAGCCGAAGGCAGAGGCAAAGCCCGATACCACCCCGAAGTCTGCTGAATAAGCAAAACTGTCTCAAAGGGACGAACCACATCGTTGGTTCGTCCCTTTTTGCGTGGCGTTTGTCGGCGGAGCGCAAGTAAAGCCTGCCATAAAATGGGGAAAACCGGGTAGCACTTTTGTAAAATCTATGCTATAATTTTTTATATATGTCGACCCTGCGAGGGTCTGACGAAAGGATTTTTCGAGAAAAGGAGAGCTTTTCAAAATCAGTTTGCTGTGGATGGACTATGAGACGGAATTTCAGGAATTGGCGGAAGCCTCGTTCCAGCGGGAAAAGGACGAAAATCCGGCATATTACGCTTCGCTCAGCCCACGCACCAGTAAAATTATCTACCGCGATACCCGGTATAACATCGACTTCCTCTATACGGCGTGGCTGCTCCACGACGACAAGATTATGCAGGATTACGCCGTCTGGCTCTATCAGCTGATGGCCTCCGTCCTGCACGAGCAGACCCCGGCGCAGACCGCCCACTATGTGGTGGAGCACTTCGACGTCATTGGCCGCTGCATCCAGCAGGTGGTCGGGGCGGACAAGCAGCCCGAGCTTCTGCACCTGATCGAAACCGCGAAGGAGAACATCCGCAACGCCGTCCCGCCGGAGGAGCTGACGAAGGCCAAGTCCTCCCGCTATGAGGCGGAAATCGAGCAGTACATGGACAGCCTGTTCCGGAAGGACAACCGCAAGACCTTCTATCTGGTGCAGCATTTCATCGAGCAGGGCATCCCCCTCAGCGATGTTTACGTCGAGATTCTGGCCGAGAGCATGCGCCGCATCGGAGAGCTGTGGCACACGGCACAAATTACGGTAGACACCGAGCACTACTGCACCTCTGTCACTCAGATGGCGATGGCACAGCTCTACCCGATGCTCTTCGCGGGCGAACGGAAGAACAAGACCCTCCTCTGCGCCTGCCCGGGCACGGAGCTGCACGAGATGGGTGCGCGGATGGTCGCAGACCTGTTCGAGAACGACGGCTGGGACAGCGTGTATCTGGGCGCGGCCGTCCCCGAGGACGCGATGATGGAAGCGGTCGAGGAGAATCAGCCCGATTTGATCGCCCTGTCCGTCACCATGCCCCAGCACCTCATCGCCTGTCAGGAGATGGTGGAGCGGCTGAAAAAGGAATTTCCGGAACGGAAGGTCGCAGTCGGCGGAAAGGCCTTTGCGAGTACCCATGAGATCTGGAAAAAGTGGCCGGTGGACTTCTACGCGCCCGATGCCCGCGACCTTTTGAACTATGCAAACCAGAATTGTTGAAACCTGGGTGAACGATGCTTCAGTACAAAGATGAATATTACGAGATCCAAAAAATGAACAATCAGCTCATCAATTCCCAGCGTGCGCTGGTAAAGGCCAACGCACGGCTCAAGCAGGCGTTGGCGGATGTCCGCAGTGCCAATGACACCATCGCTCTGTTGGAGCAGGACGAGCTGACCGGATTGTGCCGGGTGTCGGCCTTTTACCGGAAGGTGCACAGGCGTCTGGGGAAAGCTCCCGGCCAGCCGTTCGATATCATCGTGCTGAACATCGAGCATTTTTCCCTTGTCAATGAGCTGTTCGGGCGGAGAGCCAGCGAGCAGCTGGTGCAGTCCTTGGCACTCTTCCTCACCGGATTGGAGCACGCCGACGACGGCATCATTGCGCGGTCGTCGGGGGACGTGTTCTATCTCTATATGCCCGTGACCCCGGAAAAAGAGCGGTTCTGCGACCAGCTGATGAAAAAGCTGCCCGAATTTTTCGGCAGCTATCCGCTCCCGGTGCAGCTGGAAGGGCGGATGGGCGTTTACGTCGGCGGGGAAGAGGACATCCCGGTGGAGCAGATGTGCGACCGTGCCCGTCTCGCGCTGGATACGGTCGACCCGCAGAGCAAAACCAAGATCGCGTTTTATAACCGGGAGCTGCACGAAAAGCTCCTGATGCAGCACCGCATTCTGGACAGTGTGCAGGACGCGCTGAAAAATCGCGAATACAAGCTCTATTTGCAGCCGAAGGTGGAGATGTCCACCGGGAAGATGGTGGGTGCGGAAGCACTCATCCGCTGGATCAGCCCGACGATGGGCTTCATCCCGCCGGACAAGTTCATCCCGCTGCTGGAAATGGAGGGGCGCATCTACCCGGTCGACCAGTACATCTGGGAGGAGGCCTGCAAGTTCCTCCGTGAGCGGAAGGTGCGCGGCCTCCCGCCGATGACCGTCTCGGTCAATCTGGCGCGTGCCGACCTCTATCAGCCCGACCTGCCGGAGGTGCTCGACCGACTTCTGAAAAAATACGACCTGACGCCCAAAGAACTCAACCTTGAGATCATTGAGCGGGACTACACCGGAGACACGAACTATATGCTCGAGGTCGTGGGACTGCTCCGGAGTCGGGGCTTTACCATCGAGATGGACGACTTCGGCGTGGGCGAATCCTCGCTGGCGATGGTGGCCGAGATGCCCGTGGATGTGCTCAAGCTCGACCGTCAATTTCTGGTGGCGAACCTCCACAGTGAACGCCATCTGGCCGTCATCCGGCTGATTTTGAATCTGGCACAAACGCTGGAAATGAAGGTCATCGCGGAGGGCGTCGAGACGAAGGAGCAGGCCGACCTGCTCCTTTCGATGGGCTGTCATTATGCGCAGGGCTATCTTTATGGGAAACCTGAGCCGGCGGAGAAGTTTTTGGAACAGAAATAAGAGCGTCCGTTGGACGCTCTTATTTCGTAGATAAATCAACGATAAAAAGTGAGGACTATCATGGAACAACAAGCCCGCCTGCGGAACACAGGCTTCGTCACCTTCTTTTTCAGCGGCATCTGTGCCATTTCCAGCGGCGTGGTCGTCAGTCTGCTTCAGGAGCAGTACGGCTTTGCCTACGGCATGACCGGAACGCTGCTCTCCCTCATGAGCATCGGAAACCTGCTGGCGGGTCTGCTCATCGGCGTTTTGCCCGGTGTTCTTGGGATGAAGCCCAGCGTCCTCCTGCTCACCATCGGCTATGCGGTGGGCTATGGCATCATGGGAATGACGGGCGTAGAGACTCTTCTGGCGGTGGCGTTTTTCCTTGTAGGCATCGCGAAGGGCAGTGTCATCAACACCTGCACCATCCTTGTCAGCGATAACTCTGCCGACCGCACCCGGGGCATGAACCTGATGCACAGCTGCTATGCCTGCGGTGCGCTGCTCTGCCCGTTCTTAATTGCGGCGGCCGCGAAGGTCAGTACCTCGCTGGCCGTTCTCGCACTGGCGGTTCTGGGCGGCGTGCTCTGGCTGGTCTACCTGTCGACTCCCTTCGGCGGCAAGGCCAAGAGCGGCAAAACCAAAGAGAAAATCGATTGGAGCTTCCTGCGTTCGGTGCGGTTCTGGCTGCTGACGGGTCTGCTCTTCTGCCAAAATGCCGCCGAGCAGAGCGTTACGGGCTGGATGGTGACCTACTTCAAGGGCAGCGGCATCATTGCGGGCACGCTGGCGGCCTATACCGTCACGGTCATGTGGGGCGCAACGCTGGTCGCCCGCCTCCTCATTGCGTTCGTGTTCCCGTTCAAGCAGCCCCGTAAGGCGATGGTCGTCATGGCGTTGACCTGTTCTATCTTCTATGTCGGCATGATGCAGGCGCACAGCCAGCTTCCGGCAATTTTGCTTCTGTTCGCCTTTGCATTTGCAATGGCGGGCATGAACCCCACCGCCGTCGCCAGTGCGGGCAAAATGACGAGCGTGACGAGCATGGGTATCATGCTCCCGGTCGCGTCCAGTGGTGCGATTTTGATGCCGTGGGTCATTGGCCGGGTGGCCGAGTCCGCTGGACTTGCCGCTGGTATGATGACGAATATCGTCCCCTGCGTCGGCCTGCTCATCTTCGCCGTCCTCGTTGCAAGACTGCCGGAAGAGGAGTAATTAAGGATGTAAGCGACATTTCCCCTGAAATTACAATTCAGAAACGGAGGCACTAAAATGGCTGATATCTCATTAGTTTTTCCAAGGATTCATA
>CAVJGY010000042.1:0-9502 GCA_963648915.1 Acutalibacteraceae bacterium
GGATTTGTGCAACAACCTGTTGCACAATTGCTTCCTCAGGCCAGCAATCCGCAAATTTCCGCATATACTTGATGTTTCGCGGGGAAAAGCCCGACATTTCGGGAAAGGCTTCTTTCAGGTCTGTCGACATTCGGTCAATGACTTTTGCGCCCCAGCCTTCTTTCGCCTGCTTTTGCAAAATCGCCTTTCCAATCTTCCAGTACAACAGGTTCATGCTGATGTTTGCATTCAGAACGACTGCTAGCCGCTCGTTCTTGATTGCCGCTTTGACTTCTTCGATGAAATCCAGATAGCTTTTATCCATTTCGGAGGTCTTGGGCGGAACGGGAAAGCCGGCTTCTTCTTTTTTACGCCCCAGATAATTACGTTCGTTCATTCGTCCACCTCGTCATTTTCCTTGCGCGGTGTCAGGATAAATTCTTCAAAGCGGAAGCCGCCGCGCTCGACCCAAGTGCCGGTGAGGGTGATGTCATACTTCCGGCGGGGAGAGCGGGAATAGGTGTGCAGGCCGATGATGCGGGCGAAGTCGTCCGGATACTCCACCGCGAGGGTGGAAGCGGCCACCTGCGGCCGGGCGGCGAGTGCCTGCCGTGCCAGAAGGTCGACGTTTTCCTCGGTAACGGCCATCCGCGCGTAATCGAGAAGGAGCTGCTGTTCCTTCCGCAGCTGTTCCGGGTCGAGCTGTGCCGTCTCGACCGGGGCAAGCGGCTCGGTCGTGCGGGGCGCGGCGGGCGGATAGAGGAACTTCTCGCCGAAGGTCTGCACCGGGTAGAGGTGCAGGCGGGAAGCCAGCGGCCCGTCGTCCAACTCAAACAGCTGGTCGGGCGTCTTGATCTCCTCGGCGTAGCGGCGGAGCAGAGCCGTCACGCTGCCCTGTGCGGAGCGGTCGCTCAACAGCAAGAACTGCGCCCGCTGGACGGCCCGCTTGCGATACCGGATGTGGCTCTGGTCGATCTGACGGATGAGGCTGCTCATCTCTTCCAGTGCGTCCCTCTGCTTCTGGATGAGGGCACGAACGGCAGGTGCGGCCTCGCCGGGCGCACAGCGTTCGACCCGGGCATAGTCCAAGGCCAGCTGCGGCAGATAGTTTGCCTCGCAGTCGTCCAGACCTTCCTCGAGGTAGGCGCGGTAATTGAAGAGGTTGTCACTGGTCTTGAACCGATGATATGCCGCCGCGACGACCTTCTCTTCGTACTGGTCGAACAGCTCCAAGACCTCCTGCGGGGTGCGGTTGCGGGTCAGGCGGTCGATATAATGGCCGATGGACGCATTCAGAGCGCGGAGCGACTTGTTGAGCGCGTCGAGGTCGCCCGCAACTTCCCGCAGGACATTCTCGTAGGGGCTTTTTTCCTCGCCGACACTCCGCAAAAGCTGCCACGCCTTGTAGAGCTTGCCCGTGTAGGTGGTGACCCGGGGGTTCAAAATCTCTTCCAGAGCTTCCAGCAGGGGCGTGACCTCCGGCACAAAGGCGAGGGTCGGCTCTTCCTCATAGCTGCCGGGCTGCTCTTCCATCCACCCGGTGCGCCGCAGACGGAGCAAAAAGCCCAACGCCAGAAGGTGCGGGTCGCGGGTCGGCTGTTCGGCCTCGTCGCCTGCGTCGTCCGCATCCAGTGCAAGGGGCTTTGCCAACGCCGCAAAGTAATCCTCTGCCCGGGAGACTGCTTCAGCGCGGGAGATGCTGTAATCGGCCGTGTGACGGCATTCCTCCCAGAGCAGGAGCAGCAGCTCCGCATAAAATGCCCGGTTCGGGCCTGCCAAGGGCCGGAACAGGCGCGGGCTGACAAGTTCAAACAGCTGCATTGAAATGTTCCTTTCTTTTCCGAAATGATACCGTGTTTATTGTACCACAGTCCGGCAGATTTGGCAAAAAATGAAGGGGTTATAACAAAGCCACCTGTACCACAAAAAGCGATACAGATGGCTTTGTTTCTAAAAAGTTATTCTGTTCCCAGCCGATATTTGAAATCGTGGTAGCCGAAATGTGCAAGACGGACAGTCTCGCCCACTTCGGTCAACGCCCAGATATCGGGCAGGGGCATTCCGTTGAAGGTGTTGTTCTTGCAGGTGGAGTAGATCGCCATATCCCCGAAGATGAGCCGTTCGCCCTCCGAAAGAGGGGCATCGAAGCTGTAATCTCCCACGACATCTCCGGCAAGGCAGGTCGGCCCGCCGAGACGGTAGGTGACGGCCTTCTCTCCGGCCTCGCCCGCGTCCAGAAGGGGCGGACGATAGGGCATCTCAATGACATCCGGCGTGTGACAGGCCGCCGACATGTCCAAAATCGCAAGGTTGGTCTCTCCGTTTTTCAGGGTGTCCAGAACCGTCGTGACAAGATAGCCCGCGTTCAACGCCCATGCTTCGCCCGGTTCTAGATAGACCTGCACGCCGTACTTTTCCTGCATAGAAACAATGCAGGCTTCCAGTGTATTCAGGTCGTAATCCGGGCGGGTGATGTGGTGTCCGCCGCCGAAGTTCAGCCACTTCATCTTGGGGAGGAGGTCGCCGAATTTCTCCTCTACGGCAGGAATCGTTTCGGCCAGTGCATCCGAATCCTGCTCGCACAGGGTGTGGAAATGCAGGCCGTCCAGCAGGCCGGGCAGAGCCGGATTCTGTGCGACGGCGGCATCCCACTGCGCCCGGGTCGTTCCGAGACGGCTTCCCGGTGCACAGGGGTCATAAATTTCGTGGCCGTCCTGCGTCGAGTGCTCCGGATTGATGCGCAGGCCGATGCTCTTCCCGGCAGCTTTCGCACGCGGGCCGAACTTTTCCAGCTGGCGGGGCGAGTTGAACACGATGTGGTCGGCGTATTGGAGCAGCTCCTCGAATTCGTCCGCGCGGTAGGCGGCGCAGAACACATGGTTCTCCTTTTCGGGAAGTTCCTCCTTGCCGAGGCGGGATTCATACAGGCCGCTGGCCTCCGTTCCGGCCAGATAGGGCGCGAGGAGCGGGTAGCAGTTGAAGTTGGAGAACGCCTTCTGTGCCAGCAAAATTTTGCATCCGGTGCGCTTCTGCACGCCCAGCAGAATTTCGCCATTCCGCCGCAGCTGTGCCTCGTCCAGCAGATAGCAGGGCGTGGGGAGCTGGGCGAGTTTCTCCGGCGTGAGGTTCACAAGACCCGCAAAGGGCGGGCGGTTATCCCGCAGCTCCATCAGTCGACGAGAGCCGGGTCGTGGCTCTCAGAACGGGGCAGGCCGTACTTGTCCAGAGCGTCCAGATACGGATCGGGATCGAACTCCTCGACGGTGTGGACGCCCTTGGTCGTCCACTTTCCGGTCAGCAGCATCAGTGCGCCGCACATGGCCGGAACACCCGTGGTGTAGCTGATGGCCTGAGAGCCGACCTCTTTGTAGCACTCCTGATGGTCGCAGACGTTGTAGATGTAGTAGGTCTTGTCCTTGCCGTCCTTCTTGCCCGTGAAGATGCAGCCGATGTTGGTCTTGCCCTTGGTGCGCGGGCCGAGGCTTGCCGGGTCGGGCAGCAGAGCCTTGAGGAACTGGATGGGAACGATCTCCTGACCGTTGAAGTTGATGGGGGTGGTAGAGAGCATTCCCACGTCCTCGAGACAGCGCATGTGGTCGAGATAGCTCTGGCCGAAGGTCATGAAGAAGCGGATGCGCTTTGCTTCCGGGATGTTCTTTGCCAGAGACTCGATCTCTTCATGGTGGAGCAGGTACATGTCCTTCTGACCCACCTTGTCGAAATCATACTCCCGCTTGATGCTCATTGCCGGGATCTCGACCCAGTGGCCGTCCTCCCAATAGCTGCCGGGAGCGGAGACCTCGCGGAGGTTGATCTCCGGGTTGAAGTTTGTCGCAAACGCATAGCCGTGATCGCCGCCGTTGCAGTCCAGAATGTCGATGGTGTCGATGGTGTCGAACTCGTGCTTTTTCGCGTAGGCACAATAAGCCTGCGTCACACCCGGGTCGAAGCCGCTGCCCAGCAGAGCGGTCAGGCCGGCATCCTCGAATTTCTTGGCGTATGCCCACTGCCAGCTGTAGTCAAAGTAGGCCGAGAAGCCTGCCTCCTTGCAGCGTTTTTCGTAGATGGCGCGCCACGCGGGGTCATCGGTGTTCTCCGGCTCGTAGTTGGCGGTGTCCATGTAGTTGACGCCGCAGGCAAGGCAGGCGTCCATGATGGTGAGGTCCTGATAGGGCAGGGCGATGTTCATCACGAGGTCGGGCTGATAGCTCTTGATGAGGGCGATCACTTCGTCTACATGGTCGGCGTCGACCTGTGCGGTGGTGATCTTGGTGGTCGTCTTGGGGGCAAGCTCTGCGGCCAGTGCGTCGCACTTGGACTTGGTGCGGCTGGCGATGCAGATCTCAGAAAAGACCTCCGGGACTTGGCAGCACTTGTGGATGGCAACGGATGCGACGCCGCCGCAGCCAATGATAAGAACCTTGCTCATTTTGATAGCTCCTTTATAAGATTATTATTACTCTACTTCTTTCAACATCTGCTCGAGGAAGGCGGGCAGATAGAACGCGCCAACATGGAGACGGGTGGTGTAGTACCGGGTGCGGAGATGATAGCCGTTCCAGCGGGTGGCGTTGAGGTCGTCGATGGGGTGATACTTCTTGCTGGCAAAGCCGAACAGCCAGTAGCCCGCCGCATAGGTCGGGATGTGTGCCTGATACACGCGGCTGATAGGGAAGGTCGACGCAATGCGCTTGTGACTGCGCTGCATGGCCTCGGCATCCTCTCCGTAGAAGGGGCTGCCCTGCTGGTTCACCATGATGCCGTCCTCCTTGAGGGCGTTGTAGCAGTTGCCGTAGAATTCGCGGGTGAACAGACCCTCGGACGGGCCGAAGGGGTCGGTGGAGTCCACGATGATGAGGTCGTATTCGTCCTCCTTGCGGCGGATGAATTTCAGGCCGTTCTCGTAGTAGATGTGGACGCGCTCGTCGTCCAGACGGCAGGCGTTGCCGGGCAGATACCGACGGCAGGCCTCCACGACCATCTCGTCCATCTCCACAAGGTCGATGCGCTCGACCTGCTCGAAGCGGGTCAGCTCCCGGACGACACCGCCGTCGCCTGCACCGATGATAAGCACCTTGCGGATGTTGGGGTGAACGGCCATCGGGACATGGGTCATCATCTCGTCGTAGATGAACTCGTCCCGCTCGGTGAGCATGATGTTGCCGTCCAGTGCAAGGACGCGGCCGAATTCGGGTGTATCAAAGACATCGATGCGCTGATATTCGCTCTCTTCGCTGTACAATAATTTGTTGACCCGGAGGCTGAACTTGACGTCCGGGGTATGCAGCTCGCTGAACCAGAATTCCATCGTCATTTCCCCCTTATGCAAGCACGTTCAGACGCTCGATGTCCGGGTCTTCCGGGCCAGTCATGGAGCAGCCGATGGCCTTTGCGTATTCGATGTAGTCCAGAATGTCCCGGGTGATTTTCTCACCGGGCGCGAGGATGGGGATTCCCGGAGGATAGCACATGACGAATTCGCTGCACACCTTGCCCTCGGTCTCCCGGAGCGGCAGGCTGATCTTATCGGCATAGAATGCCTCCTGCGGGCTGGCGGCGACCTCCGGGTCAATGTACTCGTGGCTCATCATGCCGCTGGGGTCTTTCTGGTGCAGGCGGCGAATCTCCGCCAGTGCCGAGACCAGACGCTCGATGTCCTGAATGCGGTCGCCGATGGAGATATAGGCCAGCAGGTTTCCGATGTCACCGAACTCGATCTGGATGTCATATTCGTCCCGGAGCAGGTCGTAGACCTCGATGCCCGCCAGACCGATGTCCAGCGTGTGGACGCTGAGCTTGGTGGGGTCGAAGGCGTAGACCGAATCGCCGTTGACAAGCTCCTGTCCGAAAGCGTAGTAGCCGCCGACGGCGTTGATCTCATCGCGGGCATACTCGGCCAGCTTCTTGACCTGTGCGAAAATCTCCTTGCCGCGCAGGGCGAGATTCCGCCGGGAAATGTCGAGGCTGGACATCAGCAGATAGCTGCCGGAGGTGGTCTGGGTCAGGTTGATGATCTGACGGACATAGCCTGCATGGACGTTCGGGCCGGCCAGAAGGAAACTGGACTGGGTCAGGCTTCCGCCGCTCTTGTGCATCGAGACGGACGCCATGTCTGCGCCGGCGGCCATTGCCGAGATGGGAAGTCCCTCTCCGAAGTAGAAGTGGGTGCCGTGGGCTTCGTCGGCGAGACAAAGCATCCCGGCGGCGTGTGCCATTTCCACGATGGCTTTCAGGTCAGAGCAGATGCCGTAATAGGTCGGGTTGTTCACAAGGACAGCCACCGCGTTCGGATGCTCGGCGATGGCCTTCGCGACCTGCTCCCGCTTCATGCCCAGCGAGATACCCAGACGGGTGTCCATCTCAGGGTTGACATAGACCGGGACTGCACCGCACAGAACCAGAGCGTTGATGACGCTGCGGTGGACGTTGCGGGGCAGAATAATTTCATCGCCCCGCTTGCAGGCGGTCAGCACCATGCTCTGTACCGCGCTGGTCGTGCCGCCCACCATCAGGAAGGCGTGCGCCGCACCAAAAGCTTCTGCGGCCAGCTCCTCAGCCTCCCGGATGACCGATACCGGGTGGCAGAGGTTGTCCAGCGGCTTCATGCTGTTGACGTCCACGCCCACGCACTGCTGACCCAGAAACTTCGTCAGCTCGGGGTTGCCGCGGCCTCGCTTGTGGCCCGGCACATCGAACGGAACGACCCGCATCTGTCGGAATCGTTCCAACGCTTCGTAGATGGGCGCGTGGCTCTGACGCTCCGACCACGAGGTCTGCTTTTTCTCTTCCATTATCCTTCACCTCTCGACGGCTCAGAGCTTTTTGGGTATAAAAAAGCACGAGCCAGCTGAACAGCACGAAACTGTTCCGCTGGCTCGTGAGGTGCTCCCCTATTGCCCAAGTACGGCAAAGATTCTTTGCGCCGCAGTGCACAAAAAACCGTCCTTATGCAATCTCCTTGAAGGGATGATAGTGTCAGAGTCTATATAGCAACTACTACTTTTACTACTCTTATTGACCGTTTCACAAGTCAGCGCAACACGCGCCGTTCGGTTTATAAGAAACCAACTGGTTTTAAGTAAACCAACTTATAAAATTTGAGCTTCTAACTCAATCAATAATGGCAGCAACCCAATGCCGCCGCTCGGCAGTGAACCCGGCTGTCCGTATGGCCTTGACCCGCGTTTCGGGTGGTTCTAGTGTATTGCTCCTGGAAAGACTCTGATGTTGCTCATCCTTCCAAAATTGTTTTTATCTTAACATACCCTTACTTTGTTGTCAATTCCAAATCTTAAAAATTTGAAAATTCCGGTCGAAAAACAGCAAAAGGCGTATATTCCATTTAGGAATCGGACACACTTTTTGTTGCAGCGGCACTTGACAGAAACCACGGTTTCCGGTAATATATGGCCTGTTCGGTATTTTTTTAACGAGCAGGGATACAAGCTGGCACTTCCACGCGGGAAGGCCGTCCCAGAGGGTAATGATAGAAAGGATTCCACCTATGAACAACGTCAATCTTCGCAAAATCGCGGTCATCGGCTGCGGCTTCGTCGGTTCTGCCTCGGCCTTCGCCCTGATGCAGAGCAAGCTGTTCTCCGAGATCGTCCTCATCGACGCAGACACCGCCAAGGCCGAGGGCGAGGCAATGGATATCAGCCACGGCATCCCCTTTGTCGGCAACATGAAAATTTACGCGGGCACTTATGACGATATCGTGGATGCGTCCATCATCGTTATCACGGCAGGTGCAGGCCAGAAGCCCGGCGAGACCCGCCTCGACCTCGTCCACAAGAACCTGAACATCTTCAAGAGCATCATCCCGGAGATTGCAAAGCGGAACTGCCGCGGTATCCTGCTGGTGGTCGCGAACCCGGTCGACATCCTGACCTATGCCGCTATCAAGCTGTCCGGCTTCCCGGAGCACCGGGTCATCGGCTCGGGTACGGTTCTCGACACCGCCCGCCTGAAATATCAGCTGGGCGAGCACCTGTCCGTCGACAGCAAGAGCGTCCATGCCTTCATCATCGGCGAGCACGGCGACAGCGAAATTGCCGCATGGTCGAGCGCGAACGTCTCGGGTATCGCGCTGGACGACTTCTGCGAGATGCGCGGCCACTACAACCACGACCAGTCGCAGGAGAACATCGCCGAGAAGGTCAAGAACAGCGCGTATGAGATCATCGAGAAGAAGCGCGCGACCTATTACGGCGTTGCAATGGCCGTCAAGCGCATCTGCGAGGTCATCATCCGCGACGAGAAGTCCATCCTGCCGATCTCTTCCATGATGCACGGCGATTTCGGCGTCGAAAATGTCGTCCTGAGTATGCCCGCCGTCGTGGGTGCAGACGGCCTCGAGGAGCTCGTCCCCATCTCCCTGAGCGAGAAGGAGGCCGCCGACCTCAAGAAGTCCGCCGATACCCTCCGCTCTATCCTCGATGAGTGCGGGATCTGAGTTTATTCTATTATAGATATAGCAAAAGCGGGCATCCCTAATAGGGATGCCCGCTTTTGCGGTTACGTTTATGCAGATTTCTTATCGAACAGCTTCACATCCATCCGATTCCAGACGAAGATGACAGCCAGCTGGAGCGCAACGGCCAGAAGGACGGTCAGCGGGCTGCGGGTGACGCCTGCTACGAGGTAGCAGACAAACGCAATGACGCCGTTCACAACGGCATAGGGGAGCTGAGTCTTGACGTGCTCCACAAGGTCGCACTCTGCACCGGTCGAGGACAGGATGGTGGTATCCGAGATGGGCGAGCAGTGGTCACCGAACAGACCGCCGGACAGGACCGCACCCACCGCAATAGCAAACGGAATCTCAAAGGCGTGCGCCATCGGGATAGCGAGGGGCATCATGATCGCAAATGTGCCCCAAGAGCTGCCCGTTGCAAAGGAGACGAACGCACCGAACAGGAAGATGACCGCCGGGACGAGGACGGGCGAGAAGCGGATGCTCTGCATCGCCTCCACAATGAAGCTCGCCGTGCCCAGGCCGCTGATCATACTGCCGAGCGACCACGCCAGAACCAGCGTGATGGCGACGTCGGTCATCCCCTTCATGCCATCGACGTAAATTTTAAAGGTCTGCTTGAAGTCCATGACCTTGAACAGCTGGATGAGTGCCATCAGAACGACTGCACCGAAGAAATAGCCCATCGTCAGAGCCACACGGAAGTCGTTTCCGCCTACCTTTTTAAAGGGGAAACCCTGCGGCGCGAGGGTGATGAACAGGGTCGCAAAGACGACCACGATGGGCAAAATCACCATGATGGGCTTTGCGTTCTTCTTGGAATATTTGCCCGTTTCGGAGGTCTCCTCGACGGCATCCTCAAAGGAGTATTCCTGCTGTGCGGCCTGCTCCTCGGCCTGCTTCATCAGGGAGAAATCCTTCTTGGTGAAGGCCACCAACGGAATGAGCAGGATCGCCAGAATCGCGTACAGCTGGAACGGGATAGCCTGTACAAAGGTGGTGTAATCGGAATCCGGAACGCCGAGGTTGTCGAACTCGGCCTGGATC
>CAVJGY010000043.1:0-9346 GCA_963648915.1 Acutalibacteraceae bacterium
TCGGTTTCGAGGTGCTCTCTTTTTAGGTTTGACGGGGGCTTATTGATCGCTTACCTCTCATATTTCGACAGTGCTGATTTGGACAGACCTGTCTGCTCTGCCAGTGCTTCTAGCTTCAGATGCCGCTCCTCCCGCAGGTCTTTGAGCCGTTCTCCCAGTGTCAGCTTGATGTTCATGGTCGCACCTCCGATGTTTTTTGCACAGTATACCACTTCTGGCGGCTCTTGTCTATGAGCGTGGAATTTTGCAGATTTTGCACCTATTTTCCAACATTATGGACATACAGCACGCACCCTTGTTCTGTGTTATCCTATGGACAGCACGAGGAGCACGAGATTTCCTCCAAATCCACTGGCATCCGAACCTTGAGAACAGAATGACCGTCCGAACTGCCCAAACCGCCAAGACCTCCCACCGGGGGAGCGAGCGCCCTGAACGGGGCCGACACAGCGTTCCAAAACGAATGCCTGTCGGGAAGCAGTGAGGGAGAACGGCTTTGAAAGTGGCAGGGATCAAATTGATTCGTTCCAAAACCTTTGACCAAAGGAGATAATTTGAGTTTATACCAAAAAATCAAATCCGCCATCACCGTTCCGCAAGCTGCCAAGGTCTACGGCATGGAGCCAGACCGCCGCGACATGGTGTGCTGTCCGTTCCACTCTGACAGCCATCCCAGCATGAAGCTGAACGACACCTATTATTACTGCTTCGGCTGTGGAGTCAACGGTGATGTGATCGACCTCACCGCCAAACTGTTCGGACTGAATCCCCGGCAAGCCGCTGAGAAGCTCGCGCATGACTTCGGGCTTGACCCGGACAAGCCACCCGCTAATGCTATCGCCCTGCCGCTGCCCAAGCGCGGCCTGACGGACGAACAGCGGGCAGACGTTGCTTACTGTCTGCGGGTTTTGACCGATTATCTTGACCTGCTGCATGACTGGCGAGCGCGTTACAAGCCCACCAGCCCGGAAGAACCGCAGGACGAACGGTTCGTGGAAGCCCTCCACATGACCGACCTGATTGAACATCTGACTGACCACATCGCCTATGGAACACCCCAGCAGAAAGCCGATGCCGCCGCACGGCTCCTGTCCGGGCCGTTCCTGCTGATGCTGGAAGAACGCACAAGCCTCTTTGCTACAGCAAAGTGCGCCTGACAATTTATTCACCTAAAGTGGTGGTTCTCAAAGTGGGAACCACCACTTTACCTTTCTAAAGGAGGAACACCGTATGAAGAAAAATATTGCCCGCAATCCCTTATGGCCGGACTGGTACAACGGCAAAAAAATTGATGAAGTCCAGTTTGGCCGTGCTTTTCTTGAACAGCGTCCGCTCAAATGTGTCAACGGCACGTTGTACACGCTGGATGGCCCCATTGAGGACGAGAGCGAGGTCAAGCAGCAGATTCTGGAGAACATCGAGGAATATGTCACCTCCGGCCTGTCCAAAAAGGTCACCAACATTCTGGAGACCATCAAGCTGCTGGCTTTTTCTGACCCGTTTCCCATCGAGCAGGACTGCATCCATCTCCAGAACGGTGTCTACCACCTTGCGGATGGAACCTTTCAGGAGACCCGGCTGTTCTGCCAGAACCGCTTGCCCGTAAAGTACGACCCCAAAGCCGCCAGCCCTGACCGCTGGATGACTTTCCTGCACGACCTGCTGGATGATGCCGACATCCCCACCTTGCAGGAATATCTGGGTTATTGCCTTATCCCCAGCACCAAAGGCCAGAAGATGATGCTCATTGTTGGTAAGGGCGGCGAGGGCAAATCCCGCATCGGGCTGGTGCTCAAGCGGCTCATGGGAGATGCCGCTAGCAACGGCAGCGTCCAGAAAATCGAGAACAACCGCTTTGCCCGCGCCGATCTGGAACGCCGCCTGCTCATGATCGATGATGACATGGACATGAACGCTCTGCCCAAGACTAACTATATCAAGACCATCGTGACCGCCGAGGCCAAGCTGGACTTGGAGCGCAAGGGTGTTCAAAGCTATCAGCGCGACATTTACGCCCGCTTCCTCTGCTTTGGCAATGGTGCGCTGACTTCGCTGTATGACCATTCGGATGGCTTCTTCCGCCGCCAGCTTATCTTGACCACCAAGGACAAGCCCACTGACCGTGTGGATGACCCATTCCTTGTGGAAAAGATGTGCGCCGAGTTGGAGGGTATCCTGCTCTGGTGTCTGGAAGGGCTGCATCGGCTGGTGCAGAATGACTTCCGTTTCACGGTCAGCCCTAAAGCCGCTGCCAATGTGGACACCATCAAGCGCAGCAGCAACAATGTCATCGACTTCATGGAATCCGAGGGCTACTTCCGCTTCAAGGCGGACTACTCTATCAGTTCCAAGGATTTCTACGACATTTATAAGTTGTGGTGCGAGGACAACGCTTGTCACAGTGTATCGGCAATTCGTTTCAGTGCAGAACTGCGCCAGAATGACCGCCGTTATAACCTTGAATCCACCAACAACATCTACCTGCCCGGTGGCCGCAGAGTACGCGGCTTCGTAGGCATTGAGCCGCTTGTACACCCCTGTCCGTAAAAAGTGCAATTTTTTACGGAAGAAGTTCGTACAATCTGTACGGTCTGTACTTGTACGCATCTGTACGGCCGATTTCGATAAAATCAATCGTTTTATCGTTTGTATTTTGCTTGTCTGTACACCGTACAAACCGTACAGGTTATTTGAAGTCCGTACAGTTTTTTCGTACACCTCAGAAAGGAGCGTGATCCATGAAAGCCCAATATGGCATTTTACGGTTCAAAAAGTACAAGGGGCCAGCCATTAGCCCCATCGAAGCCCACAATGAGCGCACCAAGGAGCAGTACGCCAGCAACCCGGATATTGATACGAGCCGGAGCCGCTACAACTTCCATCTGGTGCAGCCGCAGGGTAAGTACCGGGAAGAAGTTGACCGCATGATAACTGCTTCTAATTGCCGTGTCCGCAAGGACAGCGTTCGTGTGGTGGAAGCACTCATCACCGCCAGTCCGGAGTTCTTCAAAGGCAAGACGCGCAGCGAGATCAAGGCGTACTTTGAGTACGCCTTGAAATTTTTGGAGAGCAAGCAGAACCCGGACACTTTTCTCTCTGCCGTTGTCCACATGGATGAGAAGACACCCCACCTGCACCTTTGCTTTGTGCCGCTGACCTCTGACGGACGGTTGAGCGCGAAAGAAATCATCGGCAACCGAAAGAACCTCGTCAAATGGCAGGATGATTTCTGGCAACACATGGTCAGCCGTTACCCGGAGTTGGAGCGCGGCGAAAGTGCCAGCCAGACCGGGCGGGAGCATATCCCGCCTCGCATTTTCAAGGAAATGACCCAGTTGACCAAACAAAAGGAGCAACTGGATGCCCTGCTGGTGGGCATCAATCCGTTCAACGGCAAGAGCCGGGCAGCGGAAATCGGCAAGGTGCTGGACAGCTATATCCCGAATGTGGCACGGATGAAAGACCAGTTGCGCAAGTACAATGTGGCCTTTACCAAGACTACCGCTGAAAACAAAAAATTGAAACAGACGAACAAGACGCTCTCGGCCTCGCTGGACAAAGCAAAGGAAGGGAGCGTCTTGAAGCGTCTGGAGGATGCCAAGCTGCGGCAGGACTATGAAGCCGCCCTCAAAACGCTGGACAGTATCCCGCCCGAAGTCATCAAATTCTATGAGAACCGCACACAGGAACCTGTGGTGCGCGATAAGATATAAGGAGAAAAATATATGTGTGATGTTATGAAGCAGAACGAGAATGTGAAATCTTTGGATTATACGAAAAAGTCCTTGCGGACGGACTCGAATCCGGCTACAATGGAGTTGGTCACTCAAACCAATGCCGTCAAGTCTCCGACTGACAGCCCAAAAGCCCCGAAGGTGGTGTACACGGTAGAGGAAATCTCGCAGATGCTGGCCATCAGCCTGCGCTCCGCCTACAACCTGTGCAACAGCACCACCGACTTCCGCGTCCTTCGCGCAGGCGGGAACATCCGCATCCTAAAGGACAGCTTCGATGCTTGGCTCTGGGCAGCTTGATAAGGAGGCAAACGCATGGCATATATCACGAAACGCGGCAGTTCTTTCAGTGTCCGCTACACCTATCAGGACGAGCACGGCAAGAGCTGCGACAAATGGGAGAGTTTTCCCACCAAGGAGGAGGCGGTCAAACGCCAGAAGCAGATCGAACATGAACTGGCAACGGGCAATTTCCTGATTCCGTCCACGGTGACGGTAGCCGAATTTCTGATGGACTGGCTGCCGAAACAGTGCAGCAAACACAAGTGGGCACCCAAGACCTACCAGTCTAATCTGGCTCTCATCCAGAACCTCATCATCCCTTATATCGGGGGGATGCAGATGCAGAAGCTGCGGCCTTACCACATCGAAGGTCTGTACGACACCCTGAGCAAAACGCCCTGCGGACAGTATGTGGGAGGGAAGCGACGAGAACTCTCGCCCAAGCAGCAGAAGCGCACCCTTTCCGGCACCACGCTCCATGAAGTCCACCAGCTTTTGCACAATTCCTTCCTGCTGGCGGTAGAGTGGGGCATCCTCATCAAAAGCCCCGTCCCGGTGGAAGCACCCAGAAAGACCACCCAAGAGCGCGGCATTTGGGAAGTGAATGAGATGCGGGCGGCACTGGACAGCATGGATGACCCCATCCTGCATCTGGCCGTTCACCTCACACTGGTGGGTGCGCTGCGAGAAGGTGAGGTAGCAGGTCTGACCCCGAACGACATTGATTTTGATGCCTCCAACGGCATGGGCACCTTCACCATCAACAAGTCCATGCAGCGGGTGCAGAAGGATACGCTGGCGCAGGTGGACAAGGGCTGCATCCTCCGTATCTTCCCGGACAAACTGGAAGGCAGCAAGACCTCCCTTATCCTGAAAGACACCAAGACGGAAGCATCCTGCCGCACCATCTTCATGACCACCGCCTTGCGGGAAGAACTGAAGCAGTGGCTGGAACGGCTGAAAAGGGAAGAATCCCTCGACCCGGAACGCTACCGCAACAGCGGGATGCTGCTACGGCTCCCGAACGGTCTGGCTGTGGAGCCTGTGCTCATTCGCAAGAAGTTTCTCAAATGGCAGGACGTGCACCCGGAGTTCCCGCGCATCGTCTTTCACGGTCTGCGGCACTCCAGCGCGACCTATCAGCTGATGATTTCCGGTGGTGACATCAAGGCGGTGCAGGGAACGACAGGCCACGCCAGTGCAGATATGCTGGTGAACACCTACGCGCATATCCAGCAGTCCTCCCGCGTGGCACTGGGCAAAAAGTTTGAGAGCGGCTTCTATGCCAAGCCCGAAAACTCCAGCCCGCAGGCTGTACCCACCGAAGGTGAACCGACCATCTCTATGACCGCTCTGCTGGAACTGCTCAAGGACGCCGACCCCGAAATGAAGGCAAAACTCCGCTTAGCACTGCTCACCTGATGCAAAAAAGGGCACTGATTGCAAAGCAATCCAGCGCCCTACATAATCCGACATGAATCACACGAACCGTGCAGAAACCGTGCACTCATGGCTTGATAAACAAAAAAGCCATGAAATCTTTCGATTTCACGGCATTTTTTTGGTGCGATGGAAGGGACTCGAACCCCCGGCCTACTGATTCGTAGTCAGTCACTCTATCCAGCTGAGCTACCAACGCATACGTTCCGTTCGGAACATGACATATTCTATCACGCGAAGGCGGGTTTGTCAACGGCTTTTTCAAAATATTTTTGATATTTTTGAAAAAGAACGTCTTTTCGAGTGACTTTCCGGGGGATTCTTCTGAAAATACGACTTTTGCTCTGCAAAACGGCCGCAGGCAGGCCGCTCACGGTTCTGCCATCAGCTGCTTTGCGATGCGGACGCCGGTGGGGGTGGCGGCAAGACCGCCCTGTCCGGTCTCACGGAGGTCGGGCGAAAGCAGGCTTCCGACACGGCCCATCGTGTCGATGACCTCATCGCAGGGGATCGCATAGTCGACGCCCGCAAGTGCCATGTTTGCACAGGAGACGGCGTTGACCGCACCCACGACGTTCCGCTTGACGCAGGGGACTTCGACGAGTCCGGCCACCGGGTCGCAGACCAGACCTAACAAATTTCCAAGGGCCATTGCTGCGGCGGAGGCGCACTGCTCCGGTGAACCGCCCTTGAGGTGGCAGAGTGCTGCGGCGGCCATTGCGCTGGCCGCACCGACCTCGGCCTGACAGCCGCCCTCTGCACCCGCAAGAGTCGCACGGGCGGCGATGACCTGACCGAATCCGGCGGCGACATAGAGTGCGTCACAGATGGATTCCTCGTCGGCCTCTCCGGTCTGTGCCAGCGGCAGAAGGACGGCGGGCAGAACGCCGCAGCTTCCGGCGGTCGGTGCAGCGACGATCCGCTTCATGCAGGCGTTGCATTCGGCGGTTTTTAGAGCCTCAGCAGTTACAGCGGAAAGGTAATCTCCACCTAAGAGCTTCCCCTCCCGGTGTGCCTGCTCGACCTTGGCCGCGTCGCCGCCGGACAGTCCGCTCCGGCTTTTCTGGCAGGGGTCGTAATCTCGGCTGGTGGCCTGCATCACATGCCAGAGGTGACGCATCGACTCACGGCTTCTCTCCTCGGTCAGGCGGCTCTCGGCGAGATCACTGCGCAGGATGGCCTCAGCCAGCGAAATATTTTGACTGCGTGCCGCAGTCAGCATCTCTTCACAGGACAAAAATGACATGGCTCAATCCTCCGCGTTCTCTTCAGGCTCGTCGACGTTCAGACAGGTGACCTTCCGGATGCCCGGCATCTGCGCCATTTGGTGCTCGAGGACGCGCGGGATGTGGGAGTCGCACTCCAACACCATGACGGCATAGCCGCCCGACGCGGCGCGGAACACCTGCATTGAGGCGATGTTGATCCGCCGCTGTGCCAGCGACATGGTGACCTCGGCGATGCAGCCGGGGGTGTCCTCGTTATGAATAATAAGGGTGTTGCTGTCGCCGCCGAAGTCGGCGGGAACACCGTCGATCTCGGTCACGCGGATGCGTCCGCCGCCTACCGAAGCGGCCTGCATGGACAGCACCCGTCCGGCTTTACTCTTTAAGGTAAGAACGGTGGTGTTCGGATGTGCAGAGCGCAGCTCCACCGGATGGATGGTGAACTTCATCCCCTGCTCTTCCGCCAGCGCGAAGCTGTCCGGCAGACGGGGGTCATCCGGGCGAAGTCCCAGCAGACCGGCGACCAGTGCGCGGTCTGTGCCGTGACCCTTTCCGGTGGTGGCGAAGCTTCCATATAATCCAATGTCCGCCTCGGCGGGGATATCTCCCAGCAGCTTTTGTGCGGTATATCCGATTTTGGCCGCACCTGCGGTATGGCTGGACGAAGGACCGATCATGACCGGCCCGAGAACGTCGAACAAGCGCATTCACTGCACATCCTTTCGTATTTTGCTATTTTTGTGCTTTTTATTATACCGCTTTTGGTCTACTTGTGCTATAATAACTTTACTAATGTTTAAATTTGCCCTGTTCAGGGGTAACACGGAGGGTAAATCCTATGAAACTGGTAAGCGTGGAAACTCCCGAAAAGAGTGTCTGCAAAATGACCTTCAGCGCATCCGCTGAGGAACTGGAAGCTGCGTCCAATGCGGTATATGAGCGCACCCGCGCTTCCTATACGATCAAAGGCTTTGCAAAGGGCGAGGCCGACCGCGCACAGATCGAGGCTGACCGCGGCGAGCATACCTTCTGGTATGACGCCATCAACGACCTGATGGACAAGGATGTCCCAGCTCTGTACGATGCAGCGATGGCAGAGCACGGCTTCAAGGCGGTGGACGAGCCGGTCTATGACCTGGTGAGCGTCAAGAAGGACGAGGGCTTTGTGGCAACGGCGACTACGGCACTTCAGCCGGAGCTGAACCTGACTCAGACCACTGGCTTCAAGGCCGAGTGCGTCACGCCCGCTGTCACCGACAAAGAAATTGAAAATGTGCTCGAGCGTCGCCGTCAGGCCGCAGCCGAGCTTGTTCCCCACAAGGGCCCGGCAGTCAAGGGCAACATCGTCCACATGGACTATGAAGGTTCAATCGACGGCAAGGCATTCGGCGGCGGTTCTGCAAAGAACCAGACCCTTCAGCTGGGCAGCGGTCGGATGATCCCCGGCCTCGAGGATGGCATCCTCGGTCACAAGGGCGGCGAGAGCTTCGACATCAACGTGACCTTCCCCGCAAACTATCACGTCAAGGACCTCGCAGGCAAGCCCGCAGTCTTTAAAATCAACCTGATCGACGTCTGCATCCGTCAGCTGCCCGCCCTGAACAGCGATTTTGCCAAGAAGGTCGGCAAGGTCGACACGATGGACGAGTTCCGCGCACAGATCAAACAGCAGCTCTATGACGGCAAGCACGCAGGTGCACTGAACCGCGCAAAGGATCAGATCTTGACCCAGCTTGCAAATGCCGCCGAGGGCGACCTGCCCAGCGTTCTGGTCGAGACGACCTATCAGCAGGAGATGGAGCGTGTTCAGCAGCAGCTCCAGATGCAGCGGATGAGCCTTGACCGCTACCTGAGCCAGATCCACCAGACCCGCGAGAGCTTCACGACCGCCGTTCGCAAGGCCGCCGAGAACAACACCCGCGCACGGATGGCACTGTTGCAGGTCGCACAGAGCGAGAATCTCGTTCCCACCGAGGAAGAGATCGACAAGACCCTGCAGGAGCGTGCTGACCGGATGAAAAAGACCCTCGAGGAAATCAAGGCCAACACCAACGTCGAGGCCATGCGCCGCAATGAGGGCATCCGCCGCGCCGCAGATTTCGTCATCGAGCACTCGACCATTGAAGAGAAGTAATGAAGTCGAAACGATAAACTTTTCCGCGAAGGACTTGACTTTTTTCGCTTTTCGCATATACTAAAAGTGCGAAGAAGTTTATAAAGTATCCACACCATTCACGCAAAAGAATGACCCCCAGAGAGTTGCCGCTCTCCGGGGGTCGTGTGCTTACTTGCCCTTGCGCTTATTGTCCGGGTCAAGCCACTTGCACAGGAAGTATCCGACGACCTGCGCTCCGACCGAGACAAAGAAGTTTATTATGTACTCCACACCGTTCACCTCCCTTCCGCTGCGCGGATGGAAGAAGGGCAGCAAAGAGAGTATAACATAGAAATTGGTGTGAAGCAATCGACAAGGTACAAAGAGAGCCTGAATTTGGGACATCCTGAATTCAGGCTCTTTTTATGTTTGAACAGCGGATGTCTGCGCTTGTTCGTATCGGATGAAATAGTCGTCAAATCATCCAAAGATTTCTCTTGAATTATGCCAAAACGCCGAAAAAAGAAAGAGGTCTTGACAAAACATGTCGGGGGGGGGGTAAACTGAAG
>CAVJGY010000044.1:0-9295 GCA_963648915.1 Acutalibacteraceae bacterium
CTTTTGAAACTTGTGAAGGCAGAATTATACGCATTGACTGCTTTTTTGTTATACTCGATATTATCCTTGTACTCCAACTGGCGCATCTTGGCACTGATGGTATGTTCAGTACTGGGATTCTCTGACAAATGCTTCTGCATTAGATCGTTTTCGTGATGCACTTTACGCCGCTGCCAGAAAACAAAGCATTCACTTTCGTGCCCTTAGTGACATTAACGAAACTTACTGCAAAGAAACGGAGGTGTTATACGACGAGTACAAGCTATCCTGAAACGTGCTGTCGGGCACACGCCTAAATCCAAAACGCTGGATGAAGTCTATCTCCATCCGAAAGCGACCCAGATGATTGAAGCCTTTGACCCGGCCAATCAGTTGGTTAAGGATGAAGTTTTAGCCCAGTCGGAAGAATAACACCTATAAATGAGAAAAACCGTCAACGCATGAGAGAAAAATCTCTCGCGTTTGACGGTTTTCTTTTTTGTTTCGTCACTGTCATTCTGCACAAAATTCAAAGATAAAATTTTATACTCAAAAATCGGTTTCTGGGGCCATTCTGCCGTTCCTCCCCGAATTTTGCTACAGATTTGCTACAAACTTGCTACAAACGACTGAAAAGGGGGCCTCCTACGCGTTTCATTATCACTATGCAAAAGTGAATCCATTTCACTTCCACAGGTCAAAAATCACGCAGATACAAGAAAAAGCCGCTTACCTTTTCAGGTAAACGGCTTCTCATCAAGTGGAGAATTAGGGACTCGAACCCCAGACCCCCTGCGTGTGATGCAGGTGCTCTAACCAGCTGAGCTAATCCTCCAAATCGGAACAGTGATATTATACCATGAGTTTGGAGGAATTGCAAGCCCTAATTTCGATTTGCCGGCTTCTTTCCGGGATGTGCGCTGCTTGGGGGCGGGTTTTGCGCCTGCGTTCGAGGTTTTGGTTGCTCTTCGGGGCAAAATGGTGTATACTAAAATGTAGAGCACCGCGCATTCTGGCGCAAAAGAGAGGTCATTTTTATGCTGACGATTCGTGGAATTATTACGCTGCTGGTTCTGGTCGTGCTGTTCGCACTGGCTGTTGTCTGGATCTCCAAGCAGGGCGGCTGGAAGGGTGAGGGCTGCGGCGGCAACTGTTCGTCCTGCCACCAGCACTGCGACACCCCCGAAAAGAAAAAGTAATCACTGACGGCTCTTCCGGTCAACCTCCGGGAGAGCTGTTTTGCTTTTCAGCGGCCTTTCAGTACGTCTCTCTGGGCTGGAACGCGCCCTCGTCCGCCGCATAGACTGCAATCGTGCTCAGCAGGTCGAGCTGGGCTTTCTGATAGGTCGTCCGGCCGACGCTCAGCCGCTCGATGGTCTCTTCCTCGCTGCACCGTTCAAAATAGCGCAGGCGGAGCAGGTCTGACCGGATGGGGTCGGCCTCGTCGTAATAATCCAGCGTTTTCTCGATGGCCCTCGTCCAGCTCCGATTGACGGGGCTTCGCGCCCACTGGCGCGTTCCGTAGCGGCGAAGGGCATTCTTGGTCTGTGCGACCTGTTCGCGTGTCACTGTCTGCTCCTTTCTGCGGCTCTGCCCGGATATTTGCGCGGAAGCTTGGTCGTCCAATAGACCTCCGGGGCGAAAAAACAGGCGTCCCGCTGTTCCCTTGTCAGCTCCAGCAGATGGGAAAGCTTGTCCGCTTCGCTGACCTTGAAATCCGTCTCGCCGCGCAGCTTCAGCCGCAGGGCGTTGGGCGAGAGGTTCAGCACCCGGGCAACGTACCCGATCTTGAATCCCTGGATCTCGATGTATTGCCGAAGCTTGTCGGTATCTGTCACAACTGCATTCTCCTTTCCGTTTTGCATTTTGGTTTCTGTCTACAATCTTTAGTTGTATTATAGTCTCAAGTTGATTATTTGTCAACCACTTTTTCAAAATTTCGGGAGAGAAGTTGAATTTCAGGAAATTTTTTGCTATACTAAACACAAAGTCCTCCACAGCACGTCTTTTTTCCGCCCACAGACGGTTGTGGAGGGCAGAAAGCGAGGCTTTTTATGTCGGAACTTTCCCGCCGGGTACGGCAACGCCGGGACGAGCTCGGCTTATCGCAGGAGGAGCTTGCAGACCGGATGGGCTACCGCTCCAAATCCTCCATCACGAAACTGGAAAAAGGGGTCAACGACCTTCCACAGTCCAAGCTGGAAGAGCTGGCCGCCGCTTTGAATACGACTCCGGCGTGGCTGCTGGGGCTGGACGTCTCGTCCGCACCGCCGCCGGGCTTTGAACCGCTGCCCGCGATGACCCGCGTCCCGCTGGTCGGCTCAATTGCCTGCGGCACACCCATCACCGCCGAGCAGAACATCGAATGCTATATCGGTGTTCCGGCCGCATGGCACGCAGATTTTGCACTGACCTGCCACGGAAACAGCATGGCACCGACGATCTGCGACGGTGACATCGTCTGCATCCGCCGCCAGCCCGAGGTCGAGCAGGGTGAGATCGCCGCTGTCCGAGTCGGAGAGGAGGCCACCCTGAAGCATTTTCATCGGCAGGGCGAAACGGTCATGCTGCTGGCTGACAACGCCGCCGTCTGCCCGCCCATGATCTACACCGGCCCACAGCTGGAAGAGCTTCAAATCGAGGGCAAAGCGGTCGGCTTCTGCCGCGGGCTATAAAATAAGGAGACATCTCATGACAGAAAAAAATCCCAACGAGGCGATGACCCTAAAGGTCATCGCCCACAT
Source organism: Acutalibacteraceae bacterium (assembly GCA_963648915.1). Taxonomy (GTDB): domain Bacteria; phylum Bacillota; class Clostridia; order Oscillospirales; family Ruminococcaceae; genus Faecalibacterium. The sequence goes on from CAVJGY010000044.1 coordinate 2,724, forward strand.
CCACACCGCCTTCCCCACCAAGTTCGGCATCCCGCGCCAGAGCGGACTGGTGGACAGTCTGCGGGGCGAAATTATTTTTACGCCCGAATACCGGAACGCCGACGCCGTGCGCGGCTTGGAAGAGTTCAGCCACATCTGGCTGATGTGGCAGTTCTCGGGTGCGGTGCGGGACAACTGGTCGCCGACCGTCCGGCCTCCGCGACTGGGCGGAAACACCCGGATGGGTGTGTTCGCGACCCGCTCCCCGTTCCGCCCGAATCCGCTGGGACTGTCCAGCGTCAAGCTGGAAAAGATCGAGTTCCGTCCCGAGGTCGGTCCGGTGCTCATCGTGCGGGGTGCGGATCTGATGGACGGCACGCCCATCTACGATATCAAGCCCTACATCCCCTATGCCGACTGTCACCCGGATGCTTCGGCAGGATTCACGGCGCAGACCCAGATGCACAAGCTGAAAGTCGAGTGTCCGGACGCCCTCTGGAACATCGTCCCCGCCGGGGAACGGGACGGTCTGGTCGGCGTGCTCGAGCACGACCCGCGCCCCTCCTACCAGCACGACCCCAGCCGGGTCTACGGGATGGAGTTCGGCGGAGTGGAGGTGCACTTCACGGTGGACGGCGAGGTGCTGACCGTGACCGACATCAACCGACGCTAAGCGGAGGCTGTCATGGAACTGCGCACCGTCAACACCTTTTTGCATGTGGCCGAACTGCACAGCTTCTCGCAGGCGGCGCGGGAGCTGGGCTATTCGCAGTCGGCTGTCTCCTCCCAGATCGCCCAGCTCGAGGCCGAGCTGGAAACGCCCCTCTTCGACCGGGTGGGAAAGACCGTCCGTTTGACCGATGCCGGACAGATTTTCCAGAACTACGCCCGTTCCCTGCTGACGACCGCACAGCAGGCCAAAGCCGCCCTGCAGCCCGAACAGCAAATTCGCGGCACACTGCGGGTCGCGCTGGCCGACTCGGTGTCGAGCGCGTTCCTGCCCGACCTGCTCCGGCAGTACCACGCCCGGTGTCCGCAGGTGGAGCTTGTCCTCCGCACTGCCACCGCCGACGAGATGCTCCGGATGCTGAGCACCAACCAGACCGACCTCGCCTACACCCTCGACCAGCCCATCCTGCTGTCCAGCGTCACGCTGGCCGTGGACACCCCCGAGCCGGTCTGTTTCGTTGCACCCGCCGGGCATCCGCTGGCCGGGCAGGAGGTCGTGACCCTCGAGGAGCTGACCCGGCAGGAATTTCTGCTCACCGAACGGGGCATGAGCTACCGGGACGCCCTCGACCAGTGCCTCGCCGCGAAAGGGCTGGAGATTCACCCCTATCTCGAGCTTGGCAGTGCCGCCCAGCTCTGCCAGATGGTGGAGCGCGGGATGGGGCTTTCCTTCCTGCCCGAGTACATCGTCCGGCCTGCACTGGCCGCCGGGACGCTTGCCCGGCTGAACGTACCGGACTGTCAACTACAGATGCATCGCCAGCTGTTCTATCACCGCGACAAATGGCTGACCCCTCAGATGAAGCTCTTCATCGAGCTGGTGAAAAAAGGCTAAGCCCACAAAAAAGAAGCTCCCGGTTGGATTTTTGTTCCAATCAGGAGCTTTTCGTCGTTATATTACAGTTTGTTTTTGAAAATTGCTATTTTTCTGGAATCTTTCAGAGGCTCAGCCCCGGCTTGCGGTGTATCCGACGGATGCGGAGGAAGAAACGACAGCAGAAGATTCTACCTCTTCTTCGGCCTCTGCTTCCACTTCGTTTTCCTCATCGAGGGTCTCGCTCTCAGCGTTGTCGAGGTCGGCGTCATACTGCTGGTTCTTTCGGATCTGTTCGACCATCTGCACTTCCGTCCAGTCCTGCTGGATGGTATCCTGCAGGTCGATATACCACCGCTGTTCGCCCATATTGCTCTCAAACATCACCTCATAGGGCTGGATGGTCTGCTTTTGGACAATATTCATCAGGGTTCGGCAGTCGGCCGCAAAACTTTCAGCAGTGGGATATGCTTCTTCCAGCTCGATTCGTAGGTAGATGTCCTGTTTACTGTTCTCTTTTGCCAGCTCTTCCAGTGTATCCGCCTTGCTGTAATAGTTGTTAAGTCCGCCGTACATATTCCGGATCTGAATATTCGTGGCTTCCTGCTTGAAGTCCTCGTAGACCTCGGTGCGGTAGGCATCGAACAGCTCGTTTCTTCTCAGGGTTTGCTCCGGGCTATACTCCGTCATCAGGGTCGGAACGAACATCAGGCAGAAGCAGCCACCCATTAAAATCAAGCAGAAAAATACAGAGAGGAAATCGTATTTCCATCGTTCCGGCTTGCTGGCGAAGTAAAGCACTTCAATTCCCAGCAGGATGACTGCCAGCGCAGGAGCGATCTTCAGTACCAGCATCCAGTCAAAATTCGGCACAAAGTAATAGAACAGGAAGAAAATACCCGATGCAATCAGGCACGCGCCCAGCGTAAAACTTCCGACACGCCGGATCGAGCCGTTCTGCTCCGGCTTATTCATCGTCATTTCCATCGTCGTCCTCGCTTTCGTTTTCCACGGTCAGCTCCGGCTCTTCCACGCTGTCCGCCGGGTGGACTTCCGGGAAATGCAGCTTCGGGAATTCCGGCATCTTGAAGTCCGGCTTCTTCTCCGTGGAAGCGTGATACTCGTGGAAATCCTGCTCCTCTGCACTGCTGTCGTCCGGCTTCTTTGTGATCTTCGGGCCTTTCACCAGCCAGATACCGCAGATGATGAGGGCAACGCAGATCATGACCGTCGGCAGGCGATCCATCACCAGATAAAATGCGCGGAAGAAGGGGTTATCCCTGCCCCAACGCCACATCAGGTCGTTGAGTGCTTCCATCAAAATATTCTCATAGGCGATGAGTCCGCCGAACGCGATGAGTGCCCAGCCAACCAGCTTGTGGCTGTCCAGCATCATCTGCATCAAACGCTTATCCTTGGGGTCAAAGTGGACGAGGTAGTCGTCCTCGGGGGCTGTTCCCGCCGCGATCTGTGCACGGAGGTTGAAGGTGTCGAAAAAGCTGTACATCCAGATGACCAGGATCACGAACATCACGGGTGAAAAGATCGTCGCCAGCATAAAGATCACACAGCACATCAGAAGCAGCGAAAGGCCGCGCTTCATATATCCCTGATACATCTGCCCTGCGCCCGGGATAAAGGCGAACAGGAAGGTCAAAATTCCATTTTTCTGCATAAAAAGTTCTCCTTCTCTGAGTTCTCACTCTTGATTCTCAGGCGTTGCGCCGCCCGTGGTGTCGGTGGTATTTTGGCCGGGGAGCAGTTTTTTCAGGGCATTGTTCAGCTGGTCGGAAAACGTCTCCCGAGGCTTGATCTCAATGGGCTTGCCCAGCTCCTTCGGCTCGTAATTTTCCACCGTCTGCGAATTTTGTGTGGAAAGCAAGGCCTTGCTGATGTCGTTCTGCCGGACAAGCATCTGCTCCAATGCGCCCGACCGCCACATCGTCAACGCCAGCACTGCCGCGACGCCCGCCACGGCCACCCGACCATAGGTGTTCTGCATCAGCCGCACCCAGATCGTCGTCATGACGGTATTTTTCACGCCCTTGGGCGGCGTTTCCAGCACATCCGCTGTCAACAGCGCGGTGTAGCGATCCATACATTTATCACAATAAGACAGGTGTTCGGCGGCTTCCAGCCGACCCAGCTCATCCAGCTGGTTTTCCACGACGGCCTGCAAGCCTTCATCGGTGAAACAGCCGTCCTCTCGAAACAGCTCCATCTTTGCTCCCCCTTTCTGTGTTCTCTCTGCCGCGAATTTGTTCCGCCAGCATCTTTTTTGCCCGGTAGACCTGCGCCTCCACGGTTTTCTGCGGCCGTCCGCAGAGCCTTGCGGCTTCGGCGGCGGTGTGCTGTTCCAGCAGCATCAGGCGGCAGGGCGTTTTGTACGGCTCTCGCAGGTCAAGCACCATCCGGGTCAGCTCCTCGCCGCCCATCTCGTCCAAGACCTGCTGCTCCGGGTCGAACTCCGGCGGTGCGCCCTCCAGCGCAAGCATCTCGTCGCCGGGCGTATTCACCCGCCGCACCCATGCACTGCGCAGATAGTCTTTCGCTTTGTTGGAAGCGATGCGCGCCAGCCATTGCTTTTCAAATCCGGGCGGACAACGGTCGATGCTGCGCCATGCGGCCAGAAACGTCTCCTGCGTCAAGTCCTGTGCATCGCCCTCGTCCTGCACCAGCTGGTGACAGACGGTATAGACCAGTGCTTGATATTTCTGAACCAGCGTATTGAATTCCAGTGTCGTCAATGCACCGCGCAGCCTCCTTTCCGTTGGATTTGAGCCGCTCTTCACGACCCTTCTGTACTCTAATACGAGGTGCGGAAGAGTTTTCCTGCAAAAATCTGAAATTTATGTTACAATAAGCCTATCTTACCACAAAAGGAGCGGGACAGCTATGGGTCTTTCCACAAAGCAGGCACTCTTGCAGGCACTTTCGGGCGCGAACGGCGGCTACATCTCCGGCCAACAGCTGGCCGAGCAGCTGGGCGTCAGCCGTGCCGCCGTCCACAAGGCCGCCGCCGCGCTGACCGCGCAGGGCTACGCACTGGAAGCCGTCAGCCGCCGGGGATATCGGCTGCTGGGCGGCGACCCGTTCTGTGCGGAAGCTCTGGGGGATTACCCCGCGCCCGTCCACCTGTTTGAGACGCTCGAAAGCTCCAACCAGACCGCGAAACAGCTGGCGTTATCGGGTGCGCCCCACGGCACACTGGTGCTGACCGGACAGCAAAGCTCCGGACGCGGGCGGAGAGGGCGGAAATTTGAAAGTCCCGCCGGGAAGGGAGTGTACCTTTCCCTCGTCCTCCGCGCCGACATCCCCGCCGCCGATGCGCAGGCCGTAACGGTCAGTGCGGCGGTAGCCGTTTCCCGGGCGGTGAAGGCTTTATGCGGGCTGGAACTGTCCATCAAATGGGTCAACGACCTTTATTTCCGCGGCAAAAAGGTCTGCGGCATCCTGACCGAGGCGGGCACAGACCTCGAAAGCGGCCGGCTCGAGTGGCTGGTGGTCGGCATCGGCCTGAACCTGACCGCCGCACCCGAGGACTTTCCCGAAGAGCTGCGCCGGACGGCGGGCAGTCTCTTTCCCGGCGGGCCTTCCCCCGTTGGCCGGGTGGCTCTGGCCGGGGCGATCGCGCGGGAACTGCTGGCTCTCTGCCCGGCCTTCGACTGTCTGGACGAGTACCGCACCCGGTGCTTTGTCCCCGGACACTGGGTGACGGTCTGCACCGGGAACGAGACCTACGCGGCGTTCGCGCTCTCCATCGACGACGAGGGACGCTTGGTCGTCCGGCGGGAAAATGGCCGGGTCAAAGCTCTCCGTCATGGCGAGGTCAGCATCCGGCCAACTTCCACTTTATAGGCTTCCCCTTGAGGGGAAGCTGTCGCGTTAGCGACTGATGAGGTGGAAACCTCGCGATTCGCACCCTTCTCCCATTGACTTCACACCTCATCCGTCATTGCTTACGCAATGCCACCTTCCCCTCAAGGGGAAGGCTTTCTAAACATCAGCGAAAACAAAAGCAAGTACAGTCTTCTCTAAGAAGATACCGTACTTGCTTTTAATTGTTATAATTCCACTGCTTCCAGAACCTTGACCCCTTCGGCTTCGAGGGCGGCACGGACAGCGTTGGCATAGCCGGGCTGACGGGCTTTGTTCTCGATGCAGAGGGTAATGACTCCGTGAAGGCTCATGGCTTCCAGACCGATGGACGCGCCGTCCGGCAAGACCCACGTCTGGAAATCCTTTATGTACCCTTCCAGCGTTTCATCGGCCGGAAGGAAGGGGTCGCCCAAGTAGCTGACCCAGAAATCTGCGGGGAAACCGCTGATATACTCGCCCATCTGATAGATGCGCTTCTTTATTTTCAGCGGTGCTTTCTGCTGATAGACCTTGTAGACCCAGCCCATCTGCTCGGCCATCCGGAAACGGCGGTTCTCGGGCTGCAAAGCCTCCCGGATATCCGCATCCACCTTCGGCGCGTAGTCGGCAAATTTGCTGTCGTCGGCCACGACCAGCGGACGCTGGAAGGACGCGATGCAGTTGTACAGCGCACCCGCTCTCCCGATGGCGTCCCGGGTGTCGGCGGCGAAACTGTACTGGATGGTCTCTTTTCCGAGATAATCCCGGGTCGCCTTGCTGAGCAGTGCCGTCAGCGCGCTGAACGGCTTGACGTTGTTTTTCAGTGCCAGCTCCACAAGGCTCTGCTTGTCCAGACGGACACGGGCACGGTCTGGTTCACCCTCAAAGGTGTCGATGACCGTTTTCTGCATGTCGTTCTCGACCTGACTTTCCGGGTACTGCGCCAGAATCTCGTCGACGTCGTAGAAGGGCACTTCCACCAGCTTTTCGCAGGGGAAGTTTGTGCCGTACCGCAGGTTGCAGTATTCCTTCATCAGCAGGGTCATGAAGGGCGAGCCGCCCCGCCCGTCTGCGAGGAAGTGGAACCAGTCCAGATAGATGGTGTCTCCCTCACAGCTCAGGGCGAACTGATAGTCGTTCGTCTCGTCGGGGATGTTGGGCTGGGTGCTGCCGAGCCGGACAAGGCAGGGTG
>CAVJGY010000045.1:0-8355 GCA_963648915.1 Acutalibacteraceae bacterium
CCGTTGGAGTGAACACCCGTGGAAGGCAGCGCGATGATGACATCGCCGGGGATCATGCTGTCATTCTTCAAGATCTTTTCTTTGTCGACAACACCCACCGTGAAGCCTGCGAGGTCGTATTCGTCCTCCGGCATCATGCCCGGGTGCTCAGCGGTCTCACCGCCGACCAGAGAGCAATCGGCCTGCACACAGCCCTCAGCAACGCCCTTGACGATTTCAGCAATTTTTTCAGGGACGTTCCGGCCGCAGGCGATGTAATCAAGGAAGACCAGCGGCTTTGCACCAGCGCAGATGACGTCGTTGACGCACATTGCCACGCAGTCGATGCCGATGGTGTCATGCTTGTCCATGATCATGGCAAGCTTCAGCTTGGTGCCGACGCCGTCCGTGCCGGAGATCAAAACCGGGTGCTGGATGCCCGTGCAGTCCAGCTCGAACAGGCCGCCGAAGCCGCCCAGACCGCCGATGCAGTGCTCGTTCATGGTGCGGGCAACATACTGCTTCATCAGTTCCACAGAGCGATAGCCAGCGGTGATATCCACACCTGCGGCTGCATAGCTTTCAGAATAACTCTTTTCCATCTTGATTACTCTCCTAACTTTTTCTCGTCCTTGGGGCGGTCGTTGAGGTGGCGTTCGTGAATATCGGTCGAAAGCACTTCATCCGGCTTCACGGCATATTCTCCGGTGAAGCAGGCCGTGCAGAAACCACAGTTTGCGTCCTTCGCCAGCTTGACGACGTGCTCCGTCGTCAGATAACCCAGCGTATCTGCGCCGATAATTTCGTTGATCTGGTCGACGGTGCGTCCGGTGGCGACCAGAAGCTTCTGGTCGGGGATGTCCGTGCCGAAGTAGCAGGGATATTTGAAGGGAGGAGCAGACACCCGGAAGTGGACTTCCTTCGCACCTGCATCCCGGAGCAGATTGATGATGCGGGCCGAGGTCGTGCCGCGGACGATGGAATCATCCACCAGAACGACGCGCTTGCCCCGGACGGTGCTGGAAACGACGTTCAGCTTGATGCGGACGCTGTTCTCGCGCTGCTTCTGGCTGCCCTGAATGAAGGTGCGGCCGATGTATTTGTTCTTGATGAAGCCGATGCCGTAGGGGATGCCGCTCTCCTCGGAGTAGCCGAGGGCGGCATCCAAGCCGGAATCCGGAACGCCGATGACGACATCCGCCTCGACCGGGTGCTCCTGTGCGAGGAAGCGTCCGGCCTGCTTGCGAGCCTCGTGGACGGAGCAGCCCTCGATGATGCTGTCCGGACGGGAGAAGTAGATGTACTCGAACACGCACATCTGGCCTTTTTCCGTGCCGCAATGGGTCTTGATGCTCCGCAGACCCTCCTTGCGGGAATCCGCAATGACGATCTCGCCCGGCTCAACGTCCCGCAGAAGGGTCGCGCCTGCGGCGTCCAGTGCACAGCTCTCGCTGGCGAACACATAACCGCCGCCGGGCAGTGTGCCGATGCACAGGGGGCGATAGCCGCGCGGGTCACGGACGGCGATCAGCTTGGTGGAGGACATGATGACGAGGCTGTACGCACCCTTGAGCTTTTTCATCGTCTCGCTGATGGCAGCTTCGATGCTGCCCGTCTGGAGACGGTAGCGGGTGACGAGATAGCAGATGACCTCGGTGTCCGACGAGCCGTGGAAGATCGCGCCCTCGTTTTCCAATTCGGTACGAAGCTCGATGGCATTGGTGAGGTTGCCATTGTGACACAGAGCCATCGTGCCGCGTCCGTGGCGGACGATCATCGGCTGGGCGTTGGCACGGGTGCGGCTGCCTGCCGTTGCATAGCGGACATGTCCGGTCGCCATGTGTGCGTCGGGCTTCGAGAGACTGGACAGGACGGCTGGGGTAAAGACCTCGTTGACAAGGCCGAGGTCGCGGTGGCCATGGATGACGCCATCGTCGTTGACTGCGATGCCGCAGCTCTCCTGACCGCGGTGCTGCAATGCGTAAAGTGCCGAATATGCGGCGGCGGCCACATCCTCTGTACCCGCCCGGTCATAGATGCCGAAAACACCGCATTCTTCGTGAAGCGGATATGCAAAATCTGACATTACAGTTCCTCTACTTCCTTCTGAAGTTTTTCTTCCTTTGCGGCGATCTGCTTCGCCATCGCGACGCGCTCTGCTTCCAGCTTTGCGGCCAGCTCGTCGTCGCTCAGAGCCAAGATCTCAGCGGCCAGCCATGCGGCGTTCTTCGCGCCGTTCAGGGCGACGGTCGCCACCGGGATCCCGCTGGGCATCTGGACGGTCGCCAGCAGTGCGTCGAGGCCGTCCATCGCGCCGCCCTTCATCGGGATGCCGATGACAGGCAAAGTCGTGTTTGCAGCAAATGCACCCGCCAGATGTGCGGCCATGCCTGCCGCGCAGAGGATGACGCCGAACCCATTGGCGCGGGCACTCTTTGCGAATTCTGCGGCCTCGGCCGGGGTGCGGTGTGCCGACAGGATGTGTGCCTCAAACGGGATGTCCAACGCCTTGAGCTGTGCGCACGCTCCCTTTACGACCGGCCAATCACTGTCCGAACCCATGATAACAGCCACTTTACGAATCATCGAAATCCAACCTCTCTTCCTTTTTGACCCGAACCAAACAAAAAAGGCTGTGATGCAGCTACACCACGGCCTTGTCTTTTCGATTTGGATAGAACGCGTTCCGGCGCGAAGCTGCACCCTGCCCCTGATGACCGTGTCCACAGTTCTGGCGCATAGTACCGAGCAGCTTTTTCAGCATTCCGTTTTTCCTCCGCTCACCGTTTTTGTCCTTCGCATTCCTCGGCGGAGCAGTCCCCAAAACGGGGCTTCGTCCGCCTGCTACATACAGTGTACGGCAAAAAAATCGCTTTGCAAAGAGCGTTTCGGCAATTTCTCCCTTGTGTTCTCAACCCGCCAAAAAACTTTCAAAAGTTTTGTGCAGTTTCGACATTCATTTTCTTTTTTAGTATGACTTATTTGTGCGACTAACTATTTTAATTTCTCAGAAAATGATTTTCGCCGTGGATGCACGCGCCGCCTTGATGAGGTCAGCGGGAGCACAGCAGATCTGCGTGCCGATGCGCCCGCCCGAGACGTAGACCTTCTCCTGCGCAAGAACGCTCTCATCAAAAACGGTGGTGTACTGCTTTTTCATTCCCACCGGACTGCAGCCGCCCCGGATGTATCCGGTGACCTTATTGATATCGGCGACATGGATCATTGCCACGCTCTTTTCGCCGACACTGCGGGCGGCGGCCTTCAAGTCAAGCTCGGCGGCGACCGGGATGACAAAGACGAAATAGTTCTTGCTTGTGCCCTGTGTCACCAGCGTTTTGTAGACGCAGGCCGGGTCTTCACCGATGCTTTTCGCGACGGTGACGCCATCGACGGCCACACCCTCTTCGTGGGGATATTCATGTGCGGTATATGCGATCTTCGCACGGTCCAACATGCGCATCGCGTTTGTTTTTGCTTCTTTTCCCATTGTTATTACCTCCGGCCTTATTCTACCACTTTCCCAATCAAAATTCAAAAAACTTTCAAAAGGGTATTGACTTCAGGAAACTGAAGTGATATGATAAGCTCACACTTCAGGAAAATGAAGTTCAGGATAGTGATTAGCGGCAATGGAGCCTGTCTCCTCTGCCGATGAAAATTGAAACAGGCAAAGGAGAAGCTACTATGATCATCGTATTGAAGCAGGACGCCCCCGACGTACAGGTCCACGAATTCTGCCGCGAGCTGGAGGGCATGGGCTTACAGATCAACGACTCCAAGGGCAGCGACACCCACATTCTGGGACTCATCGGTGACACCAAGGCCATCGCCGAGAGCTGGGTGCTGGCGAACCCGGTCGTCGAGACCTGCCGCCGTGTTTCTGAGCCGTACAAGAAGGCCAACCGCAAATTCCACCCGGACGACAGCGTCATCGATGTGAACGGCGTGAAGATCGGCGGCGGCAACTTCGCTGTCATCGCCGGTCCGTGCAGCATCGAGAGCGAGGAACAGATCACCTACTGCGCCGAGCGGGTCAAGGCCGCTGGTGCTTCCCTGCTCCGCGGCGGTGCGTTCAAGCCCCGCACCTCGCCCTACTCCTTCCAAGGAATGCGGAGCGAGGGTCTCGACCTGCTCAAGCTGGCACGCCGTGCCACGGGCGCACCCATCGTCACCGAGATCATGAACACCGAGCATCTGCCCCTCTTCGAGAACGTCGACCTGATTCAGGTCGGTGCACGCAACATGCAGAACTTCGAGCTGCTCAAGGCCGTTGGCCGTCAGAAGAAGCCCGTCCTGCTCAAGCGCGGCCTTGCGAACACATTGGAAGAGTTCGTCATGAGTGCTGAATACATCATGGCCGAGGGCAACGAGAATGTCATCCTCTGCGAGCGCGGCATCCGCACCTTCGAGACCAGTATGCGGAACACCCTCGACCTTGCGGGCGTCGTCATGCTCCACAAGATGACCCACCTGCCCGTCGTCGTTGACCCCAGCCACGCCTGCGGCCACGCATGGATGGTCCCCGAGCTGGCAAAGGCCGCTGTCGCCGCCGGTGCGGACGGCCTGATGATCGAGGTCCACAACAACCCCGCCAAGGCCAAGTGCGACGGTGCACAGAGCTTGACCCCCGACCAGTTCGACGAGCTGATGCAGTTCATCAACAAAGAGGTCGAGTTCTTCGGCAAGAAGATGAACTAAACTGACTCCATCCGCCCTCTCTTCGGAGAGGGTATTTTTATTTTCTTTTGCCGCAAACTGTGGTATACTATTTTGTGATTGCGCACCATGATTTTTTCGATTGAAAGAGGTTATCGCTATGAAAGCACATATTGCACGCAACCAGAACGCAGGCGTTCCGCTGGCGTTGGGCTGGAATCTGTCCGCCGCCGACCGGGGCATTCTGGAAGGGATGGCTCCCGCCTTCGGGATGAAGCTCCTTCTCGTCTCCCCCGCTGACGCCGGAAGGACTGTCGCCCAGCTGTTGGGCGAGGTCGAGACGACTGCACCCCGCACCCTCGTCCTCGAGCCGGGTGCGTATCCGCCCGCACTGGTTCTGGCAAACTTCCGGAACAAGGACGTTGACACCCTGCTCGACCTGATGAAGCAGGCCAAGGTGAACATCCCGCTCAAGGCCATCGTCACCCCCACCAACAAGAACTGGGTCTTTGGCGACCTGCTGGCACATTTGCAGGAGGAGCACGCCGCCTTTACCGCCGCAAAGGAGACGACCAACGCATGAAAACGCACCGTTTGACCGCTCTTCTGCTGGCCGCTGTCCTCTGCCTGAGCCCGCTGACCGGATGCGGCGGCTCTGCATCATCCTCGGCTTCTTCCTCGGACGGCCCGCAGCGATACAGCACCATCTTCTATGACGCGTTCGACACCGTCACGCAGGTCATCGCCTACTGTGACAGCGAGGAGGAATTCACCGCCCAGATGGATGCCCTGCACGAGGACTTGGTGACCTATCACCAACTCTACGACATCTACAACGATTATGATGGGGTCGTCAACGTCAAGACCATCAACGACAACGCAGGCATTGCGCCCGTTCAAGTCGACGACAAAATTCTCGGGATGCTGGAGCTTGCTCAGCGGATGTACGATACCACCGACGGCAAGCTGAATATCGCGATGGGAAGTGTCCTGCGCATCTGGCACAACTACCGCGAGGCCGCTGAGTCCCACGAGAACGAGGCCGACAACACCCTCCCCACGCAGGAGGAGCTGGACGCCGCCGCACAGCACTGCGACATCAACAACCTCGTCATTGATGACGCCGCCAAGACCGTGTACCTGTCCGACCCGGAGATGTCGCTGGACGTCGGTAGCGTCGGCAAGGGCTACGCCGTCGAGATGGTGGCACAGGCCGCAGAAGCACGCGGACTTACCAGCGCGCTCATCAGCGTGGGCGGAAACCTCCGCGCCATCGGCACCAAGCCGGACGGCTCGCAGTGGTCGGGCGGCATCGAGAACCCGTGGAATTCCTCGGAGGTCTACACCTCCAGCTCGTCCTATGTCGCCGCTGTCAACATGAGCGACCTTGCCCTTGTCACCAGTGGTGACTACCAGCGGTATTTCGTCGTGGACGGCGTGCGGTATCACCACCTCATCGACCCGGCCACCCTCTGGCCTGCGGCCTACTTCAACGGCGTCAGTGTCCTGACACCGGATTCCGGCGTCGCCGACTGTCTGACGACGGGCTTGTTCTGTATGCCGCTGGAAGAGGGACAGGCACTCGTGGAGTCGCTGGACGATGTGGAAGCCCTCTGGTGCACCACCGACGGTCAGGTCATCACCTCGAGCGGCTGGGACGCACACGCAAAGCAATAACAAAAATCGGAGAGGACTTTCTCGCGCAGAACGGCCATCTCCGATTTTTTCTTGTCTAAATTGAAAGGAGTGTCAAATCGTCCATGAACCATCGCGCCTCCCCTCAAACGCTCTGGAAACTCTTCCTGAGCACCTTATACATCAGCGCGTTCACCTTCGGCGGCGGCTTCGTCATCGTTACCTTCATGAAGCGGAAATTCGTCGACGAGCTGCACTGGCTGGAAGAGGATGAAATGCTCGACCTCGCGGCTCTGGCACAGTCCAGCCCGGGTGCAATTGCCGTCAACGCCGCGATTCTGGTCGGCTGGCGGGTCGGCGGCTTCCTCGGCATGGTGACGTCCGTTATCGGCACGATCATCCCGCCCATGCTGATTCTATCGGTCATCTCGTTCTTCTACGCCGCCTTTGCAACCAACCCCTATGTCGCCCTCGCCCTCAAGGGTATGCAGGCGGGCGTCGCCGCCGTCATTCTGGACGTGGTCTGCGGCTTGGGCGGCAATGTCATCAAACAGCATAAGCCCGTTTATGTTTCTGTTATGGTGCTGGCCTTCCTCGCAAACAGCATTTTCAACGTCAATGTCATCTTCATCATTCTGGCCTGCGCCGCCTTTGGCATCCTGCTCGAGGTCATCCACCACTTGCGCCAGAAAGGAGACGCCGCATGATCTATTTACAGCTGTTTCTGAGCTTTCTGCAGGTCGGCATGTTCAGCATTGGCGGCGGTTATGCGGCCATCCCGCTGATCCGCGACCAAGTTGTGACCGGGCACACATGGCTGAGCATGAGCGAATTCACCGACCTCATCACCATCGCCGAAATGACCCCCGGCCCAATTGCGGTCAACTCGGCGACCTTCGTCGGCATCCGCATTGCCGGCCCTCTGGGAGCGATCATCGCCACGCTGGGCTGCATCACACCGTCGCTGTTCATCGTCTCTCTGCTGGCTTACATCTACTATCGCTATAAGAATGTCTCCGCTCTGCAAAGCGTTCTTGCCAGTCTGCGCCCGGCAGTCGTCGCACTGATTGCAGGCGCGGGGCTGTCCATCCTGAAGCTGGTCGCCTTTCAGGGCAATGCCGCCGCTTTTGCTTCGGTCAACTGGGTCGGCATCCTGATTTTCGCCGCCGCCTTCATCGCCCTCCGGAAGTTCAAGACAAACCCGATTTTAACGATGGTCTGCTGTGGGGCGGCAAATCTGATAATTGGGCTTCTTCGATAAAATAATATGACAGCACAAAACCCCGCCGCTTTGGGAGGATTCCCATTGCGGCGGGGTCTTTGCGTTAAAATACAGTCAAGCAACAGCTTGAATTCTTACAGCTGGCTCTGGTATTCCTTGCGGTAGCCTTCCAGCTCTTTCTGGTTGCCATAGACAAAGTGTCCGTTGGCGATCTCCTCCCAGACCGGCTTGTCCACGCTGTAATCGTGGATGGAGGGGTCATAGACGAGAAGCTTCTTGTTCTTCTCCAGACCCGGGTCGGGGATGGGAACTGCGCTCAGCAGAGCCTTGGTATAGGGGTGCAGAGGATGAAGGAACAGCTCTTCGGCCTCTGCCAGTTCCACGATACGACCCTTGCTGATGACCGCGATACGGTCGGAGATGAACCGAACGACCGACAGGTCATGCGCGATGAACAGATAGGTCAGACCACGGGACTTCTTCATGTTGTTGAGCAGGTTCAACACCTGAGCACGGATGGAAACATCCAGTGCGGAGATGGGTTCGTCAGCAACGATGAACTCCGGCTCCATGATGAGGGCACGGGCGATGCCGATACGCTGACGCTGGCCGCCCGAGAACTCGTGCGGGAAGCGGGAAGCGAATTCGGGCAGCAGGCCGACCTCATGCAGGGCGTTCATGACCTTCTCGTGCAGGTCATTCTGGTCCTTGTACAGGTGGTGGTTCAGCAGACCCTCGGCCACGATATACTCGACCTTAGCACGCTCGTTCAGAGATGCCATCGGGTCTTGGAAGATCATCTGGCACTTGCGGATGACTTCCTTATCCAGCTCACGGGGAATCTTGCCGTTGATCTTCTG
>CAVJGY010000045.1:8365-9190 GCA_963648915.1 Acutalibacteraceae bacterium
GGATGTCGCCGCCCGAGGTCGGGTTGATACGGCAGATGGCACGGCCAATGGTGGTCTTGCCAGAGCCAGACTCGCCGACCAGCGAGAAGGTCTCGCCCTTGTAGATGTCAAAATTGACATGATCGACAGCGACGAATTTCTTTTTGCCTGAGCCAAAGGTGATCTGAAGGTCTTTCAGCTCAATCAGCTTTTCACGTTCAGCCATTTAAGTTGGAACCTCCCATCTTTCCCATCTTCTCACGCAAGTTCTGGATGGAGTGCGGACGCTCGATTTTCGGAGCGCGCGGATCCAGATACCAAGTTTTCGCTGCATGGGTCTCAGACACCTGAAAGAACGGAGGTTCTGCCACGAAGTCGATCGCCAGAGCTTTCTTGTTGCGGGGCGCGAATGCGTCGCCCTTGATCTCGTTGAACAGGTTCGGCGGCGTACCGTCGATGGTGGGCAGAGCCTCGCCCTTGGTGCCCAGCTGCGGCAAAGCCTGCAGCAGTGCCCAAGTGTAGGGATGCCATGCATCGTAGAAGATCTCCTCGACCGTGCCGTACTCAACGATCTGGCCTGCATACATGACGGCCACGCGGTCTGCAACATTCGCCACAACGCCGAGGTCGTGGGTGATGTAGATGACCGACATGCCCAGTTCCTTCTGCAGATCGCGGATCAGCTGAAGGATCTGTGCCTGAATGGTAACGTCCAGAGCGGTGGTCGGCTCGTCACAGATGAGGATCTGCGGACGGCAGGCAGCAGCGATGGCGATAACGACACGCTGACGCATACCGCCAGAGAACTCGTGCGGGTACTGGTCGTATCGACGCTCGGGGTCAGGG
>CAVJGY010000046.1:0-9090 GCA_963648915.1 Acutalibacteraceae bacterium
AAATAGTACAGCGTCCGCTGGGTTCTGATGAACTCGGCGGACGCTGTTATTTTTTGAAAGCAGAAACTTTTAAGTCCTGCCGTATTTTCTTTTGATATCATCCCATTTCGGGAAATCGATATCGACACCATAGTGATTCTTGTAGCTTCGTTTGAAACGGTTTTTCCACTGTGCACCCTGAGAGTGAGTCTCAGGATTCTGATAAATTGTTTCCTCAAAGGCGGCCAGATAATCCGTCATAGATTCAAAGACGTGAGCATTCCCGCGAGTGGTGTACCAATTTCCGGGTCTCATTTTTTGCAGGATGCCATTTTTGTACTGAACGGTGATCGGCCAGTTGTCCATCGTTTTGGTGATCTCCCAGATTTTTTTCAACCAGAGATCTTTAATGATAACGTCGCCTGTCTTTTCATCCATTGTATAGCCAAAAATGAGGAAGTCTGTATCGAGATGGTAGGGCTTTTCGATCAGTTCATTTACAAAGGCTTTGAAGTCGGCAATGTCAAATGCAGGGCTGCAATCGCGATTGAATGCCTTGATCTCCAGAAGATTTTGGGTATGATCATCGGGATCTAAGTATACATCCGGAGGCATCTGTGTATTGGGATTTGGTGCGAATTCGATGTTGTTTGCCGCAAGCCATCCTTCAAGCCACTCCTGAAGGATATTTCCAACGACATCTTTCTTTTTCACAATGATGCTGACATCGCCCAGATGAAAACGAATCTGACCTTTGATGGTTTTGATTTGGTCTTCATAGATGAGCTTGTCATAAACCTGCTGAGCCGTTAGTTTCATTTTGCACATCCCTTTCGTAAATATTGAGAACTCTTTTGGACACCGCCTTTATCACAGGAACGACGACGGTATTGCCCAGAAGGTCATAACCGTCATCGACCGAGACGTCAAATTTGTAATCATCCGGATAACCGAACAGCCGCAGACCCTCCCGAAGGGTCAACGGGCGAATCCCGTTTCCATCCGGAACGAATAGATGCTGCATATCCATTGCGACTAAGGTTGGCGCGATTTCCTTCGGGGACAAAACTTTGCTTACCTCAAAGGACATCTTTCCGGCAACGATGTTGTAACCCAGCGGCAGACTGGGGTCTTGAATTCTTTGATTTCCAACCTTGCGCTTGGGATGCTCTTTGCGCACATATTTTTTTACGACAAGATCTTCCAGCATGTCCTCCAAGTCAGGCGAATCGTAGAAGGAACGGATCATCTCAATGGTAAGGGGCATACCATCCATCCAGTCAATGCCGTAGACCTCTGCCCACTTTTTCTTTCGCCGCTCCGTCATCATGATATTAAGAAGCTTTTTCTGTTCTTTGCTGATTGGGCCTTTCAGTTCGATATCCCAGCTGTGGATATTGTTGCTTCCACCGCGTTTGTCCTTGATGGATTTTCCGTACAGTTCTTCCACGGTGTAATGTTCAAGCAAGAGCCGGGTGAATTTGCTGTCAGTTGTTGCAAGACCTTCTTCCAGAATACCTGCCAGATTGCAATCGGATTCCTCAAACTCTTTAATGTCCGGTTTCTCTTTTTTTGTTCCGACGATATAGATACGTTTCCGTTCCTGCGGAACACCGAAATACTTTGCATTGAGAACATTCCACGACACCTGATAGCCGAGAGCTTTCAGGTGATCCAAAATCGTTGTCAGCGTTCGACCCATTTTGTCTGTGGGCTTCTCACGGTCGTGATTGACAAGTCCTTCTACATTCTCAAGGACAAATCCATACGGCTTTTTTTCTTTCAGAATACGTTCGACATCAAAAAAGAGTGTGCCGCGGGTGTCCTGAAAACCCAGACGCTTCCCGGCAGAGGAAAACGCCTGACAGGGAAATCCGGCAAGAAGAAAATCGAAATCCGGGATGCTGGTTTCATCGACCTGAGTGATGTCACCGGAAACCGTTTCATTGGGATGATTCTGCTTCAGAACACGGATGGCATAGGGTTTGATCTCTGAGGTAAAAACGCATTCAGTGGGAATCCCTCTGTCAGCGCACGCTAGCTCAAACCCTTTTCGGATGCCGCCGATCCCGGCAAATAAATCGACAAATCTAATGGTTTTCTTCACTCGTTTTCCCCCTCGGGACAATGCTTCGATTTTGTATCACTGCCCACTTCTGAATCATAACTGTTTTGGAATAGGAAATCTAAAATGTGCAAACAACAAAACAGCTCCATCCTTGCGAATGGAGCAATACATCTACAAAAGTAACAAAACTAGTATATGTATAAATTATCGAATTGTCAAGTGATTTTGAGGAAATGAATAAAGGGCATTCGTGTTCCGAAGAGCACGAGTAAATAAAGACTATGACACGCTATTCATCCCCCCAATTTGCACCCTTCTTGCGAAATAAAAACGCCTCTTTTTTGCGTTTTAGGGTGAAATTCTGCGAATTGAAATTTGTGTTGTATTTTTCGCAAAAAGGGATTGACAGAAGGCGTGCGGCGTGCTATCATGAACACATGAACAGATGCTCATATATCGAAACGAGCGAGAGGAGATGTGCAGATGCCCAATCAGGACGAAGAACGAACCGCGCCCGCAGAACCGGTCGAGATGCCGGACGACGAGGTGCTGTATGAGCTGGCTGACCTGTTCCGGGTGTTTGGCGACTCCACACGGATCAAGATCCTGTACGCGCTCCACGACAATGAGCTTTGTGTGCAGGACATCGCGAACGCGGTGGGCCTGAGCCAGTCGGCGGTCAGCCATCAGCTCCGGGTGCTCAAGGACACCAAGCTGGTACGCTTCCGCCGGGATGGAAAAACCGTTTTCTACGCACTGGACGACGACCATGTGCGGAGCATCCTCTCGCTGGGGATGGATCATATCGAAGAGTAATTTTTAAGAAAGGCTGGTACATTATTATGAAGAAGAGCTACAAGATCGAGGTCGACTGTGCAAACTGCGCTCAGAAGATGGAGGATGCCGCCAACACCGTCGCAGGCGTCGCAAAGGCAACTGTCAGCTTCATGACCCAGAAGATGAACGTCGAGTTCGCAGAGGGTGCAGACCCCAAGGCTACCATGCAGAACGTCCTGACCGCCTGCAAGAAGGTCGAGGATGACTGCGAGATCTTTGGCATCTGAACAAGGGGCTTCTGAGTAAAATCATAAATTGAAAAGCTCCCCTTTTTAGGGGAGCTTTTCTAAACGAGCTGCATTTCAACTGTGGAAAAATCGAACAGTTTTCAACACTTTCCACTGGGTTTTCAACAGATTTTTCGGGGAAAAACAAAAAGAAACGCAAAAAAGCGGGTTTTTTCGGGAAAAGTTCGTGGAAAACATGGGGGAAAGAGTGGAAAAGCCCTTTCTCTGGGGAAAATATGTTGAAATCTGTTCCCTGCCGTCAAAGGTCATGACGGCGGGAAAGGCCAAAAGGAGGCTTTGGAGATGAACAAAAAACAAAAAAAGGTGCTCTACCAGATCATCGCCGCCCTTGTGCTGGTGGTGATCCTGAAGCTCCTGCCCGAGTTCCCCACCCCGGTGGAACTGGTGCTCTACCTCATTCCCTATCTGGTGGTCGGCTGGGATGTCCTGCGCAAGGCGTTGAAGGGCATCAAGAACCGTCAGCCGTTTGACGAGTGCTTCCTGATGGCGGTCGCCACTGTGGGTGCGTTCGCACTGGGTGATTACGTCGAGGGCTGTGCCGTTATTATCTTCTATCAGATCGGCGAGCTGTTCCAGAGCGTGGCAGTCGGCAAGAGCCGCAAGAACATCAGCGCGCTGATGGACATCCGCCCCGACTACGCCAACATCGAGGACGCCGACGGCAAGCTCGAGCAGGTCGACCCGGATGAGGTCGAGGTCGGCACGGTCATCGTGGTTCAGCCCGGCGAGCGTGTCCCCATTGACGGCGTGATCGTCGAGGGTACTTCCGCCCTGAACACCGCTGCTCTGACGGGCGAGAGCCTGCCCCGTGACGTGAAGTCGGGCGATGAGGTCATCAGCGGATGTGTCAACATGACCGGACTGCTGAAAGTCCGCACGACCAAGGAGTTCGGTGAATCCACCGTCTCCAAGATCCTCGACCTCGTGGAAAACTCCAGCATGAAGAAGGCGCGCGCCGAGAACTTCATCACCCGCTTTGCCCGCGTTTACACCCCGGCGGTCTGCTACGGTGCACTGGCACTGGCATTCATCCCGCCCATCGTTCTGCTCCTGATGGGTCAGCCCGCCCGCTTCGGCGACTGGATCTATCGTGCACTGACCTTCCTCGTTATCTCCTGCCCCTGTGCACTGGTTATTTCCATCCCTCTGAGCTTCTTCGGCGGCATCGGCGGTGCAAGCACCTGCGGCATCCTCGTCAAGGGCTCTACCTACCTCGAGGAGCTGGCACATACGGGCGTTGTCGTCTTTGATAAGACCGGCACGCTGACGCAGGGCGTGTTCAAGGTCGTGGGCGTTCACACCGAGAACGGCGTGGAGGAGAACGCGCTGGTCGAGGCTGCTGCCCTGACCGAAAGCTGGTCGAAGCATCCCATCTCCCTGAGCATCAAGGCCGCGTATGGCAAGGACATCGACCAGAACCGCGTCACCGATGTCGAAGAGCTGGGCGGCTATGGTGTCACCGCAAAGGTCGACGGCAAGCTGGTCGCAGTCGGTAACGCCCGCCTGATGAAGAAGCTGAACCTCACCGCCCCCGAGGTCAATGGGGTCGGCACGGTCGTCCATGTTGCCATCGACGGCAAGTATGCGGGCTATCTGCTCATCTCCGACGTGGTAAAGCCCCACAGCGCAAAGGCCATCAAGGGTCTGAAACAGGCAGGCGTCCGCAAGACCGTCATGCTGACGGGCGATGCCGAGCCGGTCGCAAAGGCTGTTGCGAATGAGCTGGGTCTGGATGAGTTCCACGCCGGACTTCTGCCGGGCGATAAGGTCGACCAGATCGAGACCCTGCTGGCAAACAAGCAGCCGAAAGAGAACCTCGCCTTCGTGGGCGACGGCATCAACGACGCGCCGGTCCTGTCCCGTGCCGATGTCGGTATCGCAATGGGTGCGCTGGGTTCGGATGCCGCTATCGAAGCCGCTGACATCGTTCTGATGGACGACGACCCGGCAAAAATCGCGCTGGCAATGCGCATTGCACGCCGCACCATCAGCATCGTTTACCAGAACATCGTCTTTGCACTGGGCGTCAAGGCCATCTGCCTGATCCTCGGTGCAATTGGTAAGGCCAGCATGTGGACGGCCATCTTCGCCGATGTCGGCGTCATGGTGATCGCAGTCCTGAATGCGACCCGTGCCCTCTACACCAAGGATCTCGAAAAGAAGAACGAAAAGTAACCTACAAAATCAAAAATCCCGTCCTCCGGAATTCCAGTGAGGACGGGATTTTTATGTGGAAAAAAGGAAATGGTTACGAAATGCTCTCTCTTATTTCAGGAATGCACCGAACAGGATAGAGCCGATGATCAGGACGATGCCGCCGCCCAGACGAGAGGACAGCTGTGCATAAGCGATCAGGCCCATGCGGTCGGAAGCACCCAGAACTGCCAGGTCGCCGGAACCACCACGGTTTGCCATGCACAGGCCAGCGGTGATAGCGGAGTCGATGGGATAGAAGCCAACGAGGTAGCCGACCAGAGCAGAGCCGAGGATAGCACCGACAACGATCGCCAGAGCGATGACGACGTTGCCCAGAGTGATGGCCTTTGCCAGCTCGATGATGTTGGTATCAACGCCGACACCGACCATGATAACCAGAACCAGGTTGGTGGTGAAGAAGCTCTGCAGCTTCTTTGCAGCAGCGCGGATGTTGTCGGGGATGATGCCGGCAGCAGCCACGATCGCGACGAAGATGATCATGTAAGCGAACTGGTGAATTGCAGTGCCGAAGATGGTGGGCAGAATGACCTTAGCGAACAGACGGCCCAGTGCGTAGAAGCCAACAGCGAGGAAGAAAGCACCGCCGAGGTCCTTCATGGTGACATCGACCTTCTTGTCCTCGGTCGCAAAGTTCTCGCCCTCACGGAGCAGCTCGGTGCCGTCACCGGTCAGGCTGGGCTTTGCCTCGCCCAGCTTCTTCAGCAGAGCAGCGGTCAGAATTGCGAAGATGTTTGCGATCGTCAGAATGGTGATGGCGAAGGAGTAGTAGTTGGCTGCTGCATCGCCAGTAACAGTCTCATAGATCTGGCTCAGGGGAACTGCACCTGCGCCGTTGCCGCCGCCCATGACGGGCAGAACGTACTTCAGCAGGACGTTGACGGGGTTGACACCGAAGATCAGGCCTGCGCCGATACCCAGCAGGCTTGCGCCGACCAGACCGCCGAAGATGGCAGGAATGTAGCCAGCGAAGGAGCGGATCAGCATCTTGCGGTCCAGAGACAGGATAGAACCGGTGATCAGGAAGATGATGAAGAAGGACAGGAAGTCGGCATCGTCCATGACCATCGTCATAGCGTCAGCGTACTTCTGCGGGATGATGTTATAGGTGAACAGGAATGCAGAAACAAGGAAGGTCAGGACAAGGCCGCCGCCGATGTAGCTGTTCCAGAAGGGGATGCGCTCGCCGATCTCATTGCAGATCATGCCGATCGACAGCATCAGGACGAAGCAGCCCGCCAGGTCGGTGGACAGTGCTCCCGTTGCGGAGGAGCAAAACATCACGGCGGCGGCCCGCAAGCTGTATCTTACTCAGCCTGCATTGAGCCGTCTGCTGCTGAATCTGGAAAAGGAACTGGGCGCAAAGCTGTTCATCCGCGACCACGGAACACTGCGCCTGACCCAGACGGGCGAGATCTATTTAAAAGGATGCAGAGATATCTTGCAGATCAACAAGTCGATGGAGCGGGAGATCTCCGACCGGAACGGAAGCATCGGCGGAAAGCTTCTGGTAGGGGTCAGTACGGTCATGGGCGAGTTTCTGCTGCCCCGTGTCCTGAACGATTTTGAGGAGAAGTATCCCCGGGTGGAGCTGGAATTCATCGAGTCGGGCGCAAACGGCCTGCTGAATCTGGTCGCGAGCGGCAAGGTGGACATGGCACTGTCCTACGACAACGACCACCCGGAGCTGAACTATATGGTGCTGCACCGTGACCCGGTTCGCGTCCAAGTGCCGCCCTATTTTGCGGCGGAGCATCCGGAGCTTCACCCGGGCGTGGAGAACCCGCCGCTGCCTTCTCTGCGAAAAACCGGACATGACCGGAGATGTCTCTTGCAATACGCTTTAAACCTGTTATAATACTAGATTGGAGGGTTGAAACGTATGCAACAAGGAAAAGAAATTCATTCGTCCTCGTCCGGAAATGCCATTTTCCGGGCGTTCAAGGCCGCAGCACCCCAGACTGTCCCGGTGTTTGCGGGATATCTGGTTTTGGGAATGGGATACGGCATCTATGTCCAGTCGTTGGGGCTTCCGGTCTGGCTTCCCATGCTGATGGGTACGGTAGTCTATGGCGGTTCGCTGGAATTCGTGCTGGCCTCTCTGCTGCTGAGCGCGTTCTCGCCGCTGTCGGCGTTTTTGATGGCTCTGATGATCCAGGCACGGCATCTGTTCTATGGCCTCGCCATGCTGGAACGGTATAAGGGCTATGGTCTGCGCAGCTTTTACATGATCTTCGCCATGAGCGATGAGACGTTTTCCATCACCTGTTCGGCTGAACCGCCGGAGGGGGTCGACCGGGGCTGGTTCATGTTCTTCATCACCCTGCTCGACCAATTCTATTGGGTCGCCAGTGCGGGTCTGGGCGCGGTGCTCGGTTCTGTCCTGCCCTTCAGCACCGAAGGTGTGGATTTCGTCATGACGGCGATGTTCGTCGTCATCTTCCTCAATCAGTGGGAAAAAGAAAAGCAGCACTACGCCTCCCTCATCGGTCTGGCTGTGCCGCTGGTCTGTCTGCTGATCTTCGGTTCGGGCAGCTTCATCCTGCCCGCGATGCTCTGTATGCTGGTGCTTCTCATCAGCCTGCGCAAGCCCATCGAAAAGGCCGAGGAAGCCCGTACCAATAAGGAGGACGCCGCATGACGACACCACAATTTATCATCACGATCGCGGTCTGCACGGCGGCGACCATGCTGACCCGCTTTCTCCCCTTTCTGGTCTTTTCATCGAAGGATCAGCAGCCGCCCGAGCTGGTGCGGTATCTGGGGCGTGTCCTGCCCGCCGCCATCTTCGGAATGCTCATCGTCTATTGCTTGAAGGGCGTCAGCCTGTTCTCGGGCAGTCACGGCATCCCGGAGGCCATCGCCATCGCGGTGACCGTCGCACTTCATAAATGGAAGCATCAGACCCTCGTCTCCATCGCGGGCGGCACGCTGTGCTATGTCCTGCTGGTGCAGATGGTGTTTTAAAAGAGCAAAAAAGCGCGGTGCGAACCGCGCTTTTTCTTTTGTATCTCCTTTGTTTCAGCAGGGCATTCAATAGTATCTTATTGGTAACTACGGCACAATATTGTGCGTACTTCCCACGCTGGAACAAGTGTGGTATCATGCAGTCACAGGGACGGAACACTCCGAACCTCAGCAAACAAACCACAGCATTCAAAGGAGATCCCAAACATGAAAAAACTGATTGCAGCTACCGTCGCTACCCTTCTTACCGCTGGCGTTCTGACCGGATGCACAGCATCCGCCGTCACCGCACCGAGCAGCACTGCCGTTTCTGCTATCGCTTCTTCCGAAAGCGTTGCAGCATCGGAGACTGCCGCGGAAGCTACGCAGGTCGACAAGGCACTTGCTCTGATCAACACTTTTGCCACGGGTGATACCGAGACCGCTCGCTCTCTGCTGGCAGATGATTATATCCAGCACAACCTTGCTTACGGCACGGGCGCAGATGCCTTTATCGGGTCGGTCGAGTATCTGGCATCCGCAGAGGTCAAGACCACGGTGCAGAACATCCGTGCATTTGAGGATGGCGACAAGGTTTTCCTCCAGACCATCTACAATTTTGCAGGTGCAGGCGATCAGGTCGCATTTGATATTTTTCGATTTGATGAAAACGGCAAAATCGCGGAGCATTGGGATAATCTCGCCGCTGTAACCGAAGCGAATCCTTCCGGCCATACCCAGACTGACGGCACGATGGAAGTGACCGATTTAGATAAGACCGAGGAGAACCGCGAACTG
>CAVJGY010000047.1:0-6153 GCA_963648915.1 Acutalibacteraceae bacterium
ATTTTAACAGCCACTTTACCGCGTTCCGTGTTCGTGCTATACTCCCGATTGGTGTTATTGTTATATTAACAGCGAATGAATCGAAAGTCAACGGAAAGGAGCGTTGTCAGCATGGCTTCCTTAGAATCTTCTTACGCGCTGCCGTGGGCGTTCTACATCACGGTCAATCCAAAAGATGCACTGCTTCCGAAACAACTGAAAAATAAAGGGCTGGCGATTCGGGAGGACATTGCAAAAGTGATGGACTTCCCCATTTTATGCAGGCATTAAGGAGAGAGCAAAATGAAACGAACGGTAAAAATAACGATTCTGAAATCTGAAGTAGATTCTGAGCTGGCAGAGAAATACGCGATCCCAAACTTCCAGCCCTGCCCGTTCCATAAGCCGGGGCAGGTCTTTTTCAGCGATGGCGACCACAAGCCGGACGGCCTGTGCGAATTTGCATGGCAGCCGATGAAAGAAATGGTCAAGCTGCTTTCGGAGGGTGAACTGCTCCAGCCGAAAGGAACTTGGATGGTGGATGATGATAAAGGCGTTTTCACCTGTGTGGATGGACTGCGCCCGGTCATTATGCTGATCGAGGCTGTCAAATAAGACAGCATTCTGCTCGGTGCAAGCAACGGATTTTCGATTGCTGAGGGCTATAACATCTTTGCAAATGATAAAAGCTCCCTTTATGCAGCTTGCATATCGGGAGCCAAACGCATTTTATATCACGTTCAATAAGGGAGAGCTGTACATTCCACCTGCGCTCAAAGAGAGATCCTTGGGCGTGGATGGAGACCTGTCGGAAATTTTGCCGAAGGTGCTGAACGCTGAGAATGACAGAGAATAAGCTTTATGGGGCTGCCTTACGGCAGTCTCTTTTTTGTTAGGAAGAAGAGCTGTCGGTCATAATGAACCAGAAAGTCGTGCCTTTTCCGACGGTGCTCTGGACGCCGAAGCGGAAGCCATGCTGCTGGAAGATGGCCTTCGTGATGGACAGGCCTAATCCCGTGCCCTGCTTGCCTGCATCGGAGCGGGAACGGTAGTAGCGGTCGAAGATATAGGGCAGGTCATCGGCAGAGATGCCCGGGCCGTGGTCGGCGACCTCGACCCGCACGCCGTCCTCACAGCGGAATGCCCGCAGGAAGAAGAGGCCGTCCTCGCCGATGTGGTGCATCGCATTGCCCAGCAGATTGTGCAGGGCACGCTGCATCATGTTCGGGTCGGCATAGACCGGAAGCTCCTCGTCGGGAAGCTCCAGCTTCAGCTCCCAGCCGTTTTGTGCACAGAGAGCGTCATAACGCTCGCTGACCTCGTCGCAGAGCTGTCCCATGTCGAAGTGAACGCGCTCGCATTTCTCCGCGCCGCTCGTCACCTTGCTCAACTCCATGACACTGGAGACCAGAGCCGTCAGACGGTCGGCCTCGTCGACGATGATGTTCATCTGCTCGTCACGATGCGCCTTGTCGTCGCCCGTGATGTCCCGCACCGTCTCGGCGTAGCCCTTGATGAGGGTCAGCGGGGTACGCAGGTCGTGGGAGACGTTCGCCAGCAGGTCGCGCTGCATCTGGGCGGCGTGCTGGACCTCCTGCGCCATGTGGTTGAAGTCCTGCGCCAGTGTGCCCAGCTCGTCGTTCCGGTCGTCCTCGACATGGACGGCGTAGTTGCCCTGTGCCACCTGCCGTGCCGCCGTCGAAAGCTGGCGCAGCGGCTTTGTGAACCACTCGCTGAACAACCACGCGGCCGACATCGAGAACGCAAAAATTAACGCTGCAGCTAAAGGCAGAACCGTGCTCATGACCTCGCCCGCCTCCGAAACGTGCATCAGGCTGGTGGTGACGAGCACGGTGTATGTGCCGTCGGAGGTCATCATCCCGACCACCAGCTGCTTTGAGCCGGACGGTGTGGGCGGCTCGAGGGTCTGGACAAAGCCGCCTGTCTGACGGCAGTACTGCCGGATGGTGCGAGCGGTCGAATACCGGATGTCCTCATCCTGCGGGTCGGGCAGAGCCGTCTCGTGCAGGTTGCAGAAGGTGAGATTCTCAAACTTTTTGATGGTGCGCAGGGTCGAATCGGAGATGTCGACGCAAAAGCTGCTCAAAGGGCTGTTGTCGTAGAGCTTGTTTTTCAGGTCATTGAAAAAGGTGTCGTCTGTGACCTTGATGCCGCCGAACGCCCAGTAGGACAAGACATCCCCGTTGGCGATGGCATCGTCCATCTCGGAGACGATCATCTGCGCCTCATTGGTGAGCTGCTTCTGGATGTGCTTGGTGTACAGCGGCTCAAGCAGCTGGGTGCTTAGAAACCAGAACAGGCCGAGCAGCAGCAGACAGATGAAGCACAAAAACCACATCAGCTGTCCACGGATGCCGATGGTGCGCCGGGCTTTTTTCGGTTGCCGCATCCGATGCCGTGCCTCCGTTTATCGTGCCGCGTCGGGGTCGAACTTGTAGCCGATGCCCCAGACGGTCGCAATGTAGCTGCGGCATTTGCCGAGGTGTCCGCGCAGCATCTTCACATGGGTGTCGACGGTGCGATCCTCGCCGAAGTAATCGTAGTTCCAGACCTTCTGCAAGATCTTCTCGCGGCTGAGGGCGATGCCCTTGTTGGACGCCAGAAAGACCAGCAGGTCGAATTCCTTGGGGGTCAGGCTGATCTCCTCACCGCTGACCCGGACGGTGTGGCTTGCGGTGTCGATGGTAAGATCGCCGAACACCATTGCGCCGTTGGTGTTCTCGGTGCGGGGCAGGGTGCGGTTCAGGACGGCACGCACCCGCGCCACCAGTTCCCGGGGAGAGAACGGCTTGACAACATAGTCGTCTGCGCCGCCCTCGAGACCCGCCAGCTTGTCGTATTCCTCACCGCGTGCAGTCAGGATGATGACCGGGGTGTTGATGTGGCGGGAGCGCATCTCCCGAAGACAGGTCATGCCGTCCATGAAGGGCATCATCACGTCCAAGATCACCAAGTCGTATCCGCCGCCCGTCAGCAGAGACAGCGCGGCCGAGCCGTCACCCGCCTCCTCACAGACAAAGCCAGCATATTGTAAATGCTCCCGGATCAGTTCCCGGATCCGAGGCTCATCATCAACGATCAGAATTTTTGCCATAAGGCCGACCTCCTCGCATTGTAAATCAATGATATCTTAATACATCAATTAGGAATTTCTGTGAATTTTAAGTGAATGGTTTGGAAAATTGGCTCGATTACAGTATAGCACAAAATGGCGGTGGGAAACAGCTTCTAAAAATAGAATGTCCGCGAAAGGCCGGGCGGGGAGCTTTTCCCGCAAATGAAGCCCGAAACCCGCGGTTTCGCCCCAATACTTTCAGTATCGGGGCCCCACTTCCCCGGACATTTGCTTGGAAAACTCCCCGCCCGCCCGGGTGTGCGCTTGCGTTCAAAAGTGCATCTGTGCTATACTAAACTGATTCAGAGAACCTTATTTTTGACTACATCAAAGGATTTTTACCCATGCGGATAGGACTTGTTGAATTCATCCTCATTTTGTTCATTGCGTCGCTTACCATTGGCCCAAGTGTGGCGGTCTGGGTCGACCGCTGGATGCGCCGGGCGCACAAGACCAGTGCGGCGGCTGCCCGCCGTCGTGCGCAGATGCAGGCGCAGGCCATCGCTGAGCGGGAATATGTGCTCCATCGGTTTCAGGTGGCGAGCCGTATTTTCAGCGTCGTGGCACTGCTGATGCTGATCTACGCGCTGATTCTGCGCCCCATCGACGCCGAACCGCAGACGTACACCCCGCCCGAAAACAGCGCGGCCGTGACAAGCATGAAGGACGCCGAAGAGGGCGACACTCTTGCGCTGGACGGCTATGAAAATGTCTCCTGTGTCCGGGTGAAGGACGAGTGGCTCTATCTGGCCGCGAAAGTTCAGAAAACGGGCAAGACCACTCAAAGTGCATTGCTCCGGATGCGGGAGGACGGCAGCGGTCGAAACAGCATCCTGACGGCCGATGGCGAAATTACCGGGTTCGATTTTGACCCGGAAGGGAACATCTGGCTGACCGTCCTGACGGCCGACGGCGGCTCACTCTGCAGGGTCGGATACGACGGCTGGGGTGCGGCGATGGAGCAGGTCGTGACCCAAATTGATGGAAAGGCACTGACAAGCCCGTCGGCGGTGACTGTCGGTGCAGATGGAAAAATCTATTTCGCCGTCGCTGCATCGACCCGCGCGAAAAACGGCCTGACGGCGGCTCTGCGCACCGAATTGATGGCGCATACCTCCACCGGAAGTGTGTATGTCTACGACCCGTCGGCACGAAGCGTTCAGCAGGTGCTCGGTGGGCTTTCGGGTGCGTCGGGACTGGCCTTGTCGCCGGACGGGGAGACGCTGTATGTCTCCGACCTCGGCCAGCGAACGGTCTGGGCGGTGTCCTCCAAGAGCCGCGAATTGACCGCAGGCGGCAAGAACTGCGCGGTCTTTCAGAAGGCACTTCCGGGCTATCCGGGAGCGTTGACCGTTGATTCGGACGGCGAAGTCTATATCAGCTTCCTCTGGGCGCGTTCCGACTGGCTGGAAGGCCACGCGGACAGCACTCTTCTGCGCGGTGCGGCTCTCCGACTGAGCCAGAACATGCAGGAGGGACTGTTCCACCTGAAGGCCGAGGACTGTGCAGTGCAGGGTTACAGCCCGGACGGTGCACTGCTGGCGTCCTTTGGCGGGAAGCGATTGGGGAGCACAGCGGCTCTCTACCCGGCGGGAAGCCGGGTCTACCTGAGCATTCTGGACGAATCCACTCTGCGGTGGGTTCGTGTGTGATAAAAAAGGGGTGTTTTTTATGACCGAAGAATTTCAGAAGCAAATCGAGCAGGAGGCACGGCAGGCCGTGACTGAGCTGCTGGAACAGGCCAAGCTCCACAAGGGCGACGTCTTTGTGGTGGGCTGTTCGTCGAGCGAAATCGTAGGCGGACACATCGGCAAGGACAGCAGCCTCGAGGCGGCGCAGGCCGTCTATGCGGGCATCGCGCCGATTCTGGCCGAAAACGGTATCTGGCTGGCGGCGCAGTGCTGTGAGCACCTGAACCGCGCCATCATCATCGAGCGGGAAGCCGCCCGCGCCTATGGCTGGGAGGAGGTTTGCGTCGTGCCGCGTCCCCATGCGGGCGGAAGCTGGGCGACGACCTGCTGGAAGAAGTTCAGCGACCCTGTTGCCGTCGAGGAGATCCGCGCCCATGCAGGCATCGACATCGGCGGTACGCTCATTGGAATGCACCTCAAGCGGGTGGCTGTTCCGGTGCGCCTGAGCCTGAATAAGATCGGCGAAGCAAACATTCTCTGCGCCCGCACCCGCCCGAAGCTCATCGGCGGCGAGCGCGCAAAATATACCGAGGAGGACTGAGCAGATATGGCAGAAAAGACCTTGGAGGAAATGAGGCAGGCCGTCGAAGAGATTCATGAAAAGATGGCGGCAGCTGCCCGGGAAGCAGGCCGTGACCCGGCAGAGATTCAGCTCTGCGCCGCCTGCAAGACCCGCACGGCGGAGACCGTCGCGGCTAGTGCCGGACTTCCCATCGACATTTTCGGCGAGAACCATGTGCAGGAGCTTTGTGCAAACTTTGACGCGGGAGCATACTGCGGCAAGCCGAGCCATTTCATCGGCCATTTGCAGACCAACAAAATCAAGAAGGTGCTCGGCCGCGCCAGCCTGATTCAGAGCGTCGGCAGTGAGCATCTGCTGACCGCAATTGAAAAGGAAGCAGCCAAGGCGGGCATCGTCCAGAACGTCCTGCTGGAGGTCAACATCGGCGGCGAGGAAAGCAAGTCCGGCGTTTCGCCCGACCAGCTCTGGCCGCTTCTGGAAACGGCGGCAGCACAGCCGCACATCCGGGTCAAGGGTCTGATGGCAATTCCGCCCGTCAACAACGACGACGCCCAGAACCGCGCCTATCTTGCCGCGGTGTACAAGCTGTTCGTGCAGGCAGGGGAGCGCGGCTATGAAAATGTCGTGATGGAGACCCTCTCGATGGGCATGAGCGGCGATTTCGAGAACGCCATCCGTGAGGGTGCGACCCTTGTCCGCATCGGCACGGCGATTTATGGAGAAAGAGACTATTCCAAGAAGTGAACCTCTCAGTCTCGCATATGCTCGACAGCTCTCCTAATAGGAGAGCCTGCCCAAAAAAAAAGAAAAGCTTTCCGGGATAA
>CAVJGY010000047.1:6163-9013 GCA_963648915.1 Acutalibacteraceae bacterium
GCCTTCCCCCAGCCGGGGGAAGGTGGACACGAGCGAAGCGAGTGGACGGATGAGGGTGTGAAAATTGGAGGAATCATGCAAAAAGTCAACGACCCCGCAGCACGGCACGCCAGCAGCGGTGCGCTGATCCGGCGATTCCTG
Source organism: Acutalibacteraceae bacterium (assembly GCA_963648915.1). Taxonomy (GTDB): domain Bacteria; phylum Bacillota; class Clostridia; order Oscillospirales; family Ruminococcaceae; genus Faecalibacterium. The sequence goes on from CAVJGY010000047.1 coordinate 6,305, forward strand.
CCGTATCTGGCAAAGTACAAAAAGACCCTGTTCATCGACCTGTTCTGCGCCGCCCTGACGACACTCTGCGACATCATCCTGCCCAAAATCATGAGCACCATCACCAACTCGGCGATGGGTGTCGGCATTACCCTGACGGCAGGCATCGTCCTCAAACTGGCACTGATCTATTTTGTGCTCCGCATTATCGACGGTGCGGCGCAGTATTTCATGTCGGGCATCGGCCATATCATGGGCGTTCATATCGAGACCGATATGCGCCGGGATGCGTTCGACCACCTGCTGCAGCTCGACCACACCTACTACAACAACACCAAGGTCGGTACCATCATGGGTCGTATCACCAACGACCTGTTCGACGTGACCGAGTTCGCGCACCACTGCCCGGAGGAGTTCTTCATCGCGTTCATCAAGATTCTGGCCTCCTTCATCATCCTTTGTCAGGCCAGCATCCCGCTGACCTTGGCCGTTTTTGCCTGCGTGCCGCTGATGGGCGTGGTGTCGGTCAAGCTGAACCATCGCCTGCGTGCCCGCTTCCGTCAGCAGCGCGTCCAAATCGGTGAGCTGAACGCCACCATCGAGGACAGCCTGCTGGGTCAGGGCGTTGTGAAAGCCTTCGCCGCCGAGGACGAGGAGCGCGAAAAATTCGCACAGGGCAATAAAGAATTTGAGAAGATCAAGACGCTGGGCTATTATGCAATGGCCGCGTTCAATACCTCGACCCGCCTGTTCGATGGCTTGATGTATATGGTCGTCATCCTCGCGGGCGGCCTGTCGCTGGTGTACGGAAAGATCAACGCGGGCGACCTCGTGGCCTATATTTTGTACGTTACCACGCTGATCGCGACCATCCGCCGTATCGTGGAGTTTGCCGAGCAGTTCCAGCGCGGCATGACCGGCATCGAGCGTTTCGCGGAAATCATGGACACGCCCATCGCCATCCACGATGCCCCGGACGCAAAGCCGCTCCAGCCCGGCCCGGGTGCGATCCGGTTCGAGGACGTCAGCTTCGAGTACCCGGACGACCATAACAAGGTTTTGCACCACGTCAGCCTTGACATCAAGGCGGGCGAGCGTCTGGCTCTGGTCGGGCCTTCCGGCGGCGGCAAGACGACCCTCTGCAACCTCATCCCGCGCTTCTACGACGTCACCAGCGGTAAGATTCTGGTCGACGGACAGGACATCCAGCAGGTCACCCTCAAGAGCCTGCGCCACGAAATTGGCATCGTCCAGCAGGACGTCTACCTGTTCAGCGGCACAGTGGCGCAGAACATCGCCTATGGTAAGCCCGGCGCGACCCGCGAGGAAATCATCGAGGCGGCACGTCTGGCGGGCGCAGAACGCTTTATTCTGGCTCTGAAGGACGGCTTCGACACTTATGTCGGTGAGCGCGGCGTCAAGCTTTCGGGCGGTCAGAAGCAGCGTATCGCCATCGCCCGCGTGTTCCTGAAGAACCCGCCCATCCTGATTTTGGACGAGGCAACCAGTGCGTTGGACAACGAGAGTGAGATCCTGGTCGGCCAGAGCCTTGAAAAGCTGGCGCACGGCCGGACGACCCTGACCATCGCCCACCGTCTGACGACCATCAAGAACTACGACCGCATTCTCGTCCTCGGCTCGGAGGGCATCGTCGAATCCGGCACACACGACGAGCTTCTGGCAAAGCAGGGCGTCTATTACCGCCTCTGGAATCAGCTTCCCGGCGAGGATACTCTCTAAAAAATCGCATCAAAAAAGGCCGCGTTGACGCAGAAATGCAGGTCAACGCGGCTTTTTTGATTCAATCAAGTTGCAGCCTTCTGCAAATAGAACTCACTTTCAGCAACACGAGTGACAAATTCGTATTCCAAGCGGGTCGCTTTGGAAGGAACGATGTTGTATCGTTTGCAAACGGTGCGGAAATACGCAAAATAATCGCGATCCTCCTGCGTTAGCGGGGATACCCAGTCCTGTTCCATCGGTTCATTCATCGTTCTTCACCTCGGATTCAGAAGAAGCAGTTTTTGTAAGTTTATCGATGAACGAAAACACACTATCGTATGTTTCGTCCGATACGGTTTGACGAGGTATCCAAAAATGAAACAGTTCCCTCAATTCTACAGAGTCTCCGTAAATTTTTCGGGTCTGCTCGTAAGCAAATTGATTTGCATCAACTTCATGTGGCTGCCCAAGGTACAAATTCGTGAGATATGTTTCATCGCCCGTTAATCTGCATTTTAGATAATCACCATTTTCCAGCTTGTAACAAGTTCCATCGTACATGATGATATATTGAATGCTCCGGTTGATTGTGCTGCTGAACTGATTCGGAGAAAGATACTGCGAAGCGTGACGCAGCTCATGAAAGAGAAAAAATGCCTTTTCATAATCAGGGGATTTGTCTAAAAGGTTTTCATTGATAAAAATGGTTTTACTTGTAACATCGAATGTTCCGTTTGCGGTTTCATATCCAGATGGCATCTTAAACGATAAATGCAGTGCAAACTGATTTTCTTGACAATAGATATCAAAATATTTTTTGTAATCAAACATCAATCTTAGTCCGGTTATTTAAATAAGAAAAGAGACATTGAACAACAAATGCCCAATGTCTCTGAGGAGTTTCTGTTATTCTCCCACAATGAGCCGGACAGCACCATAGATGCCGGCGTCATTGCCGAGGGTGGCCTGCTTGATGGGAGTCTCGCGGCAGGAGCGGTAGGCGTAATC
>CAVJGY010000048.1:0-8575 GCA_963648915.1 Acutalibacteraceae bacterium
ATCCGTTCCTTCTTTGCGGGCAGCCTTTTGCCGGGTGTTCAGCTCCTTGACCTCCTGCGCAAGCATCGTGCTCAGGGTGTCCGTCGCCCGATGCAGGCTTTCCAGACTTTTCGCCTGCTCTGGTTTTTTCTGCCCCATCCCGTGTTCTCACATCCTTTCGTTTTGGGCTTGGCAAAAGGATACCACGTTTTTTCTCTTCCTGACAGTGTGTCTTTTTGCAGGCCCACAGGGTATATTCTGTATGTTTTTATTCTCTTTGTAATATTTTCAACAAAGAAAAATCCCCTGTCTGCGTTTCTTTTTCACAGACAAGGGATTTTTCGCTTCTTTTTTGCGCATGAGCATCCAACGGACGCTCAAAAGTTTTTTACAGCACCTCTACCCGGTCAAACAGCTCCTTCGCCGCCTCGACCGCTTCCTTGCTGCCGAAGGCGACCCGCACACCGTTCGCCATCCGTGCAGGCAGGTCAGCGGCCTGTGCTTTCAGGGTCTCGGCGTCCACCGCACAGAGGGCCTTCCGGTCAGCGGCCAGCATCTCGTCGGTGATGCCGCAGAAATACATCCGGTCGGTGTCCTTGGCCTCGGCGCAGGGCTTGCGCGGGGTGTCCATCTCGGAGACCGTACCCACGATGAACTCGTTCAGGTCGTTCTCGGTGTACTCCCGTTCAGCCAGCTCTGCCGGGCCTTTTGCAAAGGTGTCATAGCTTTCGGCCAGATGCGGGTCACGGTAGGTGTAGAAGGCCTCCGTCTCGTTCCGGGTCATCATGCCCGTGCCGTATGCTCCGCCGATCTCGCGGATGTTGTGCCACAGGTACTCATAGCTCATCACCCGGGCAAGGACTTTCCGCTCCGCCTGACGCTTCATCGGCCAGACCAGCAGGTCGTAGTTCACGCCGCCATCAATGACGAAGGCCTCGTTCACCGGGGCGGTCAACTCTTCGGTATAGGGCTGTGCTTCGCCGCGGTTTTCCGCCGCAAAGACACTGCTGGGCAGCAGCTCTTTCAGCTTTGCCTCGGTCTCTTCACTTCCGTGCAGGCTGATGGTGAGCTGTGCGTGGTTCAGAATTTTCGCACGCAGAGCTTCCAGCTTCTCACCCATCGCCTTCCAGTCGGCCTTTTCCAGCAGGTCGCACAGGAAGTGGTATCCGGTCACGCCGCTCACCCGCTCGCTCAGTGCATACTCCACCGAGTAATGCGCGCTGGCGCGGACCATCGCGTAGGAGTTGCCCTGCTGGATGAACCGCTGCTCCATGCTCAACTTCTGCTGGTTCAGCACCCGCTCAAAGGCGGCCTCGGCCTTTGCTCCGGTCAGCTGCGTCTCATACAGCAGCTCGCCGCCCAGCTCGACGGCCTTTTCGAGACTGCGTTCCAGCAGGCTCAGGTTCAGCATCAGCTTCGTGTGGCAGGGGTTGCCCTCCTGACGACCCGTCCAGATGCCCAGTGCGACCTGACTGTCACCCAGCCAAGTACTGCGCAGGGTGTTCAGCTCCCGTGCGGTGTGCTTGGGGGTGTCCAGCTCGTCCAGCACATCGGTCAGCAGGTCGAGGTACTGCATCTCCTCCGGGGTCAGGTCGCCGACATCATAATAGAAGTTCAGATACAGACTGCCCTTGGACGGATGCCGCAGAAGGGTCGCGCCTGCAATTTTCTCCTCACTGCCCGCCGGGGTCTTTTCGCCCTCGCCGAGGTCAGCAACGGTCAGCGGGTGGTCGAGGACGAGCTTGCCGTCAGTGCGGGCAGACTTCGTCTCTTCCTCCTGCTTCGGCAGGGTCGGAACTTGGATGACCTGCACCGGAGCAGCACCGAACAGCTCCTTCAACAGCTCGTCGAACCAGCCCGTCGTCAGTTTTTCGCGCAGAGACGCGAATAGGACGTTGGTGTGGAGGAGCAGGGCCGGGTCGCCCGTGTGCAGCCAGCCCGTCGCCGCATTGATGGCGTCCAGAACGCCGTCCGGCAGACTGCCCGGACGCTCGAGGGATGCGAACTCAGCCGCATTCAGAGACGCCAGCAGCAGGTCGTCCGGGATGCCCTCAGCCAGAATGTCGTCGACGGCCTTCTTCACGCCGTCGGCAAACTTCGCGGCGGATTCCTCAGTCGCGCCGCGCAGGACAAGCTCCAACGTCGGCTGCAAGGTGCTGTCATCGAAGCCGATGTCAATGTCCGCGCCCAGCTTTTGCTCCAGCAGAGCGGCTTTCAGCGGGGACTGGTTGTTGCCCAGCAGGGCATCCAGCAAAATCTCCACGCCCAGCTGACGCTCCCGGTCGGCGAATGCACCCGTATACCATGCCAGCGCGCACTGCACTTGGTCGGCCTCCGGCTTCTCAGTATAATAAGGAATTTTCACCGAAACGCCCGCCTGCTCGTCCTGCAAAGTCAGGTGCGGGCGGCTCGTGCCCTTCGGCATCTTGCTCAGATAGTTCTCGTCGAGGAAGGCCAGCTTCTCAGCCATGTCCATCTTGCCGTACAGGGTGATGCAGCAGTTGTCCGCGCTGTAATGGCGGCGGTACATCCGGACATACTTCTCATAGGTCAACGCCGGGATGGACTCCGGGTCGCCGCCCGAGACAAAGCCGTAGGCCGTGTCCGGGAACATCGCCCGCTCCAGTGCATCCTGAAGCTGTGCGTCCGGCGAAGCCAGCGCACCCTGCATCTCGTTGTAGACGACGCCGCTCACCGTGCCGTCCGCATCGCGATGCCAGCCCTCCTGCTCAAAGACGCTCTTGTCGACCATTGCCAGCGGGCAGAACACCGCGTTCAGGTAGACATCCAGCAGGTTCATGAAATCCGTCTCGTTGGGGCTTGCGAAGGGATAGACGGTCTTGTCCGGGAAGGTCATTGCATTCAGGAAGGAGGCCATGCTGCTCTTGAGCACCTGCAGGAAGGGCGACTTGACCGGGTACTTCTCCGAGCCTGCCAGCACCGAGTGCTCCAAGATGTGAAAGACGCCCGTGTCGTCGGTCGGGAAGGTGCCGAAACCGATGCCGAACGCCTTGTTCACATCCTCGTTCTCCACCAGCAGGATGGTCGCGCCGCTAATGTCGTGAGTCAGCACCGACAGCGTGCCGTGCTGCTCGGGGCAGTCCTCACGGCGCACAAGGGTATAACCGGGATAGTTCATCGCGTTTTTTCTCCTTTATTTTATGATTTGGTTCTATTGTACCATCCCGGTGGGTAAAAGACAATTGGCGGTTTGTCAAAACCGACAAACCGCCAATTCAAACCTCTCCGTCAATGCTTCGCATTGCCACCTCTCCTTGTAGGAGAGGCTTTTCGCTCTGTCAAAGGCTCTCCTATCAGGAGAGCTGTCGAGCGTATGCGAGACTGAGAGGTTTACTCCTTGATAAGTTCTTTCTTGCACGACACCCGGAACAGGATGAATCCCAGAATGAACAGCACGATGAGCGAGCCGACGCCGACATTCGCGTTTCCGGTCAGCTGGCTTCCAAGGCTGACGATCATTGTGCCGAGGAAGGACGCACCCTTGCCGCAGATGTCGAACAGTCCGAAATACTCGCCTGACTTTTCCGGCGGGGTGATCTTCGCAAAGTGGGAGCGGCTCAACGCCTGCACACCGCCTTGGAACATGCCGACGATGACCGCCAGCACCCAGAACTGCCACTGCTGGGTCAGGAAGAAGGCAAACACCGCGATGCCTGCATAGGCCGCGATGCAGACCGGAATCAGGGTCGCGGACGGATACTTCGAGGACAGCCGTCCAAAAATCAACGCCGACGGGAAGGCCACGATCTGGGTCACCAGCAGAGCCAGCAGCAGTCCGGTCGTGTCCAGACCCAACGCCGTACCGTAGGCCGTCGCCATATCGATGATGGTGTACACACCGTCAATGTAGCAGAAGAAGGCCAGCAGGAACCAGAACACCTGCTTGTCCTTGTACAGGTTCTTGATGGTGTGGCCGATGCGGGCAAAACTCTGCCGGATGGCGTGCTTTTCCACCTCGACATAGTGGAGTTGTTTATAACTTTTCAACAGCGGCAGGGTCGTTACCAGCCACCAGACCGCCGTGATGAGCAATGCAATGTTCAGCGCGATCATTTGAGACAGGCCGATCGCGCCCGCGCCCAGCACCAACGCCAAGCAGACCACGAAGGGGACGCAGCTTCCGATGTAGCCCCACGCATAACCGCGGGAAGAAACTTCGTCCATCCGCTCCGGCGTCGTGACGTCGCCCAGCATCGAATCGTAAAAGACCAGACTGCCCGAGAAGCCGACCTTCGCAATGACGAAGATCACCAAGAAGGGAAGCCATGTCGTGGCAAAGCCCATCATGCAGCAGCCGACCACGCCCACGATGAGGCAGAGCATGAAGATCGGCTTCTTGAAGTCCTTCGTGTCGGCCAGCGTGCCAAGAATCGGGCTGAGGATGGCCGTGATGATGGTCACGACCGAGCTTGCATAGCCCCAGTAGGCCAGATATTCCACCGAAGATAATCCACCATTTTCCGCCAGTGCGTTGAAAAAGATGGGGATGAGGGTCGCCACCATCAGCACAAAGGCCGAGTTGCCGACGTCGTACAAGATCCACGAACGCTCCAGCCCGGTCAGCTGAAACTTATTACTCTCTTTTGCCATAATTCCTCAATTCTCACCAAAGGTGTGTTGATACGCCTTGTCCAGCGGCTTGTCGCTGTCCAGCGTGTCAATGTACTCCAAAATCAGCCGTTCCGCCAGCGGCAGAGCCTTGCCGTACAGAAGGTCGAGCTTCCGGTTGCTGACGGTGCAGCTCGGATTCGGCTTCGGGTTTGCGACCAAGCCGTGCATCCCGTCATATTTGCCCGCGACCCGCATTCCGGTCAGCACCACCCAGCGTTTGACCGGGTTGGACGCCTGCAGCAGCTTATGAACGGTGATCATCCCCTTCATCGAGCCATAGGCCTCCTCCACCGAGATGTCCCGATAGAAAGGCGCGACCACCTTCGCCCACTCCATGTTGGGGTGGATGTGGCTTGCCGTGAAGAAATGCAGCGGGTCATGACCGTCCCGGCGCATCAGCATATTGTCGAACTCCGTCTCGATTTCGCAGTGGCTCACCCCGCTGGAACGGACATACTGCTCCACATAGGGGTGGCAAGTGCTGTCCAGCGCGAAATGACAGATGAAGCCCAGCACATAGGCCAAGGCCGCGTCCCTGTTTTCCGCCTTCTTCACCTGCTCCCGCGCAGGCAGAAAGAACGCCTCGCCCGGCTGCTCGTGCATCGCATTTCCCAAGCGGTTCACCTTGTTCGAGCGGAGCGCGTCGTAGTAAAACAGCAGATCCGGCCCGTGCAGTCCCATGTCGTACAGTTCCCGGTACGGCTCGATCTTCGCCTGCAATTCGCTCGGCAGATGCTCCAATACGTTCGCACCAAAGCGACGGTGTGCATAAGTCGATGGCATCTTGATTCCTCCCTTAAACATTCACTCTTCTCAAGCAGTATAACAGAATTTTTTCGCTCCTGCTACCCTTTCAGGTATATTTTCAGTAAAATATTTGAGATATTTAAAAGGAGGCTCTCCGCCGCAGCAGAAAGCCTCCTGATTTTGCTGATTTTTACTTCTCGTAGCCCTCGGGCAGCTCATTCTTGGGGTCGCGGTCCATCAGAGAACGCACCGCATCCGCCGCACTCATGCCCTTGTTGACGATGGCATTCACGGTCTGCACGATGGGCATATCGACCTGATACCGCTCGGCCAGCTCCAGCGCGGCAGGCAGGGCGTTCATGCCCTCGACCACCATTCCGACCTCCTTGACCGCAGCCTCAGGCGTCTCGCCCTTGCCGATCAGGATGCCTGCGCGGTTGTTCCGGCTGTGCATACTGGTCGCGGTAACGATCAGGTCGCCGATGCCCGCCAGACCTGCGAAGGTGTGGACATTGCAGCCCATCGCCACGCCCAGACGGGCGATTTCGGCGATGCCGCGGGTGATGAGGGCGGCGCGGGCATTATCGCCATAGCCCAGACCGGTGGAGATGCCGACGCCCAGCGCGATGACGTTCTTCATCGCGCCGCTCAGCTCCACGCCCTTGATGTCGTCATTGGTGTAGACTCTCATGCAGGTGTTGGAGAACACCTCCTGCACGAACTTCGCCGCCTCTGCGTCCGGGCTTGCCGAGACGATGGTGGTCGGCAGGTCGATCGAGACCTCCTCGGCGTGGGTCGGGCCGGACAGTGCCACCAGACGGACACCCTTCGGGCCGCCCTCTTTTCCCAGCTCGTCGGCCAGGATCTCGGTCATGGTGTAGAGGGTATCCGGCTCGATGCCCTTCGCCACGTCGACGATGATCTGACCATCCTTCACAAAGGGACGCGCCTTTGCCGCCGTCGAGCGGACAAAGACCGACGGCACAGCAAACAGCAGGATGTCCTTGTCGGTGCAGACCTCCTCGATGCTCTTGGTGAACTGCAATTCTGCGGGGATCTTCATTCCGGGCAGATTGGGGTGGACGCGGGTGGTGGACAGGTTGTCGATTTCCTTCTCAATGGCCGACCAGACCAGCACATCGTTTCCGCTCACGCAGAGCATCCGTGCAAGAGCCATTCCCCAGGTGCCCGCACCCAGAATACCAATTTTACGTTTCGTCACGTTCAGTCCTCCGTATCTGCCGCGCGGCCTTGCGCCGTGGGCGATGTTCCCGCGTAATTTCTGCGCGGTCTTGTTCTCTTTCATTCTACACAAAACTTGATACAACGTCAACCACCTTGCCGCTTTGCACAAAGTTAGTGCGTGTTTCCTTTTATTTTTAGGAATAGTATGCACTTTCCAAAAAACGATTGCGCTGGCTGGAAAATCATGTTATAGTAATCCAGTAGGAATTGTAGGTTTTCTCTTGACCTAAAGTCGGGTCGAGGGTTTATAATTCCTTTTGTTTCGTCCTCTTTTTTGTCAATAAGGAAGATTTTTACATGTTTGAAGCACTCTTATCCAACCGCACCGTCAGCGTGCTGTGGGAGGCTCTGCCGCGCATCCTGACGGCCGGCCTCACCATGACGATCCCGCTGACGGTCGTCTCCTTCTTTTTCGCGATGATCATCGCTGTGGTGGTGGCACTGGTGCAGTACGCCCATGTTCCCGTTCTGCGCCAGATCGCCCGGTTCTACATCTGGGTCATCCGTGGCACACCGCTGCTGGTGCAGCTGTTCATCATCTTCTACGGCCTTCCCAGTGTCGGCATCATGCTGGATGCGTTCCCGGCGGCGGTCATCGCCTTCGCATTCAACGAAGGTGCATACTGCGCCGAGACGATGCGCGGCGCACTCGAAAGCGTCCCGCAGGGTCAGTTGGAGGCTGGCTACTGCGTCGGCATGAGCTGGTGGCAGATCATGCGCCGCATCGTTCTGCCGCAGGCACTCCGCACCGCCGTGCCCGCCCTGTCCAACTCGCTTATCGGCATGATCAAGGACACCTCGCTGGCCTCCAACATCACGGTCGCCGAGCTGTTCATGGCAGGCCAGCGCGTCGCCGCCCGCACCTATATTTTCCTGCCCATCTACTGTGAGGTCGCCGTGGTCTACCTGCTGTTCTGCACGGTCATCACCAAGCTGCAAGCCCTGCTGGAGCGTCAGCTGAACGCCCACGGCTTCCAGTAAGAAAGGAGCGGAACATCTATGGCAATGCTCGAAATCCAGAACATCCACAAATCTTTCCGGACGATGGAGCCGCTCAAGGTCAAGCCCGGCATCTTCGGGAAGCCCCGTCAGACCGTCAGCACGCTGGACGTGCTGAAAGGCGTCAACCTGACCGTCAACAAGGGCGATGTCGTCGCCATCCTCGGCCCGAGCGGTTCGGGCAAGACGACCCTGCTCCGCTGTCTGAACTTTCTCGAAACGGCCGACAGCGGCACGCTGGTCTTTGACGGGGAGAAATTCGACCTCGGCAAGATTTCCCGCGCCGATATCGCCCGCCTGCGTCAGAAAACGGCCTTCGTGTTCCAGAACTACAACCTGTTCCGGAACAAGACCGCCCTTCAGAACGTCACCGAGGGACTTATTGTCGCCCGGAAGATGCCGAAGGAGCCGGCCGACGCCATCGGCCGGAAGATGCTGGAAAAGGTCGGTCTGTCCGACCGCGCCGATTACTATCCCCGCCAGCTTTCCGGCGGTCAGCAGCAGCGCGTCGCCATCGCCCGCGCCCTTGCCACTGACCCCGAAATTATTTATTTCGACGAACCCACCAGCGCACTCGACCCGGAACTGACCGGCGAAGTCCTGTCCGTCATGCGTCAACTGGCTGAGGAGGGCATGACGATGTTGGTCGTCACCCACGAGATGGGCTTTGCCCGGAACGTCTCCTCCAAGACCGTCCTGATGGAGAACGGCGTGGTCGTCGAGGAAGCCCCTTCCGCCGAATTTTTCGCCAACCCCAGAGAAGAGCGCACCCGCGCCTTCCTGCAAAAGATAAACGAAAGGAATTTATGATTATGAGAAGAAGAACCTTTATTTCGATGATGGGTGTCATGGCCGCCGCTGGCGTTCTGACCCTCGCTGGCTGCTCCTCCAATGGCAGCAGCACCTCCACCGCCGCCTCTGCATCCGGCAGCGCATCCTCTGCCGCTGCTGCGGACGACCTGCTGTCCACCAT
>CAVJGY010000049.1:0-8507 GCA_963648915.1 Acutalibacteraceae bacterium
CGCTCCATCTCATCCTCTTCCACCATGTAGAACTCGCCGTTCGAGCCGAAGGCGAGGATACCCGAGACGCCGCCCTCGATGACGTAATCGACCTGAGCACGCATTCCGGCCTCGTCGATCTTCTCGTTCTCGTCAATGACGGTCAGGATGGGAACGACGACACCCTTCATAAATTCGGTATTCATCCCACAAACCTCCTCAGCGGCCGATCTTGATTCCGGTCAGGTACTCGTAATACTGGGCAATGGCACTGTGGTCTTTCTGACCACCCTCATGGTTGTGGAGCCACTGCATAATTTCCTGCACTTCGGCGGTCATGGGGACGGGTGCGCCGACCGCATGAGCACAATCCAGAACATTGTTCAGGTCTTTGATGTGGAGGTCGATCTTGAAGCCGGGCTTATCGTTGCCCTCGATCATCATGGGAGCTTTCGCATTCATGACCGTCGAACCTGCCAGACCGCCCTTGATGGCGGCAAAGACGGCATTGGGGTCAACGCCCGCCTTCTGTGCCAGAGTCAGAGCCTCGGCCAATGCCTGAATGTTGCAGGCGACGATGATCTGGTTTGCCAGCTTGGTGGTGTTGCCTGCGCCGACCTCACCGCAGCGGACGACCGAAGAGCCCATAGCGGACAGCAGCTCCTTGTACTGGTCGAAGATTTCCTGCTTGCCGCCGACCATAAAGCTCAGCGTGCCGTCGATGGCCTTCGGCTCACCGCCGGAGACGGGAGCATCCAGCATCTCGATGTTCTTCTCGGCCAGAGCTGCGGCGATCTCCTTGGAGGCCACCGGGTTGATGGAGGAGCAGTCGATGAACACTGCGCCCGGCTTCATATGCGCGGCCACGCCGTTCTCGCCCAGCATGACCTCCTTGACCTGCGGAGAGTTGGGGAGCATGGTGATGACGACGTCGCACTGGCCGCCGATCTCCTGCTGGGTCGCACCCTTTGCGCCTGCGGCCTCCAGCTCCTTGACGGGTGCCTGACTGCGGTTGTTCACCAACAGGTCGGTGTAGCCCGCTTTCAGCAGATTTTTTGCCATAGGCTTACCCATGATGCCCAAACCAATAAAACCGATTTTCATAGTCGTATCCTCCGTGATTCGTGTTCCTTCTTATCGGGTGTTTCTATCAGATAGTATAGCCTGCTTCTTCCATGCCGTCCAGCAGGGTGTCGACAACGGCCTCGCCGTTGCTCTCGTCGTAGTCCATGGTATCAAAGACCTCCTGATAGACGCCGATGCCGTCGGCCTTCAGAGAGTCATCCTCGAACAGGGGGTCGAACTGGAACGAGCAGAAATCGAGGACTTTGCGGTTGGACTCTTCGACCAGTGCATCAATTGCACCTGCGGCCTGTGCAGCAGCCAGACCCGCCTTGGAGACGGGGATGCCGCACTGAGAGCCCATGATCTCCGCGCCCTCCTGCTCGTTGAGCAGGAAGTTGATGAGCATTGCGGCCTCGGCGGGGTGCTCGCAGGTCTTGGTGATGGACAGACCCATCGAGACCTTGGTGAAGCCGCCGTTGTAATCGCCGAACTTAATTTCATCGCCGACAACGAAGCCATCGCGGTTGTCGGTGTCCAGAGCGTCGCGGTATTTGACCGCGGCGGAATCCCACTCGAGGATGCCTGCAATTTTGCCGTCGATCCACTCGCTGGACTGGCTGGCGGAGGTGCTGCCGTTCGAGCCGTAGTAAGTGGGCAGCGGCATCACAACGTGCTTCTCGACCAGACTGCGGATGAAGTTCAGGCCCTCGATGATCTCATCGCGGGTGTAGTTCAGAGTCGAGGTCTCGGGGTCAGCCCAATCCTTGCCGTAGACCGACTCGAGGTAGAACACCATCAAGATCATGCGGTCATAGCCGGTCAGGTGGAGCGGATAGTAATCGTCGCCCAGCTTGGTCTTGAAAGCCTCACCTGCGGCATACAAATCGTCCAGCGTCTTGGGGTAATCCTCGATGCCGGCCTTCTTGAAGGTCGTCATGTTCCAGTAGAAGATGCGTCCGGTGATGGAAACGGGGATGGCCTGCTGTGCATCGGCGACGAAGCAAGCCTTCATCGCGTTCTCATCCCACTGGGACAGGTCGATGTAATCTGCGACATCGTTGATGTCAAGGAAGGTCTGGCCGCTGCCGGAGTAGCGATACAGCCAGTTCCAGTTGACCTGACAGACATCCTCGGCCACGCCGCTGGCGAACTTGGTGGACATGGTGTCCTCCCAGCCGGACCATGCCGCGTAGGTCGGGTTGACGGTGACATTGGTGTACTTCTTGGAGAAGGCCTCCAATGCCTCCTGATAGGCCACATGGCGGGACTCGCCGCCCCACCAGCTCATGGTGAGGGTGACGTCCTCAGTGGATGCAGCGACCGAGGATGCAGCTGCAGAAGAAGCGGTGCTGGAGGCGGCGGTGGAACTGGAACTGCCGCCGCAGGCGGTCAGCAGCCCGGCTGCGCCCAGAACGCCAGCGGCCTTGAGGAAATCTCTGCGTGCGATTTTGTTCATGCTCATAATCTTTTTCCTTTCATCTTTCGCGTGAATGTATTTCAATTTGCATTTCAAATCAGGTAATGGGTGCGGGGTTGAAGATGCACATATCGTTGTGGAAACCGTACTGGTCGCTGTACGGCTCCTTGATGCCGCTTGCAACGTCCAGGATCAGGTTGAAGATCTCCGTGCCGACATCGGCGATGGTGGCCTCGCCCGTTGCTACATGGCCTGCCGAGATGTCAATCAAATCGAACCACCGTTCTTTCATCTCGTTGCGGCTGCACACCTTGATCACGGGGGCAACGTCCAGACCGTAGGGCGTGCCGCGTCCGGTCATGAACACCTGCAGGCCGATGCCGGAGGCCACTTGAGACGGGCCGCAGACGATATCCGAAGCAGGAGTTGCCGCAAAGATGAGGCCGTGCTTGGTGGGCTTTTCCGCCGGGGAGAGGACTTCGACGATGGGGCTTGTGCCACTTTTGGCGATCGAGCCCATGGCCTTCTCGACGATGTTCGCCAGACCGCCCTTCTTGTTGCCCGGGGTGGGGTTTGCGTCGCGGTCAACGCCGCCCTCAGCCAGATAATCGTCGTACCACTTCATCTCAGCGGCCAGCTTGTCGCGGACCTCGGCACTGACACAGCGGGCGGCCAGCATCGGCACACCGTCGCGGACCTCCGTGACCTCGCTGAACATGACGGTCGCACCGCCCTTTACCAGCATATCGGCCGCATAGCCTGCGCTGGGGTTGGCCGTGATGCCCGAGAAGGCATCGCTGCCGCCGCACTGCATACCAATGAGCAGCTCGCTCAGGGGGAGTTCTTCGCGGTGGCGGAGGTTCAGCTTTTGCAGCTTCTTCTCGGCCATATCGAGGATGGCCTGCATCATCGCGTCGTGACCCTTGCAGTCCTGCAGGGTCAGGCAGTTCTCCGGGGTGATGTCCTCCGGGGGAAGCACACGGTCATAGGTCAGCTTTTCACAGCCCAGACCGACCACCATAATTTCACCGCCAAAGTTCGGGTGACGGATGACATTGGTGATAGCGCGGATGGGGATGTAAGCGAGCGGTGCGTTGATGGCAACGCCGCAGCCATACGAATGGGTGATGGCGACTACGCCGTCGACATTCGGGTACTTGGGAAGCAGCTCCTTCTTGATCCGCTCCACGGCCACCCGGACAACGCCCGCCGCGCACTGCACGGTCGTCACGATGCCCAGCAGATTCCGTGTACCCGCAGGGCCGACCTTGTTGCGGTAGCCCATCCAAGTGGTGCGGGGAGGCGTGGGAAGCTCGTCGGGTGTCTTGATGTTCGTGCCCCACGGCATATCGGTCAGAGCCGGGCTTTCGGGCAGGTCGAGCATGTGCTCGTTGATCCAGCTGCCCGCCGGGATGTCGTTCTTGGCATAGCCCAGAACCACACCGTAGCGGATGATCTCGCCGCCTGCCGGGATGTCGCAGAGGGCAATTTTATGCGCCTGCGAGATCTTTTCCCGGGTCACGACCCCGCTTTCCAGCTTTGTGCCTGCGGGCAGGTCGTGCACAGCGACCACAACATTGTCCTCGTCTTTGATTTGGATGCTCAAGCGTTCTGACATAATCGTTCACCTCATAAGATCACAGACCGGCAAAGTCGGCCACTCGGTTCAAAGCTTCGATCGCTTCCTGTCGTGTTACCAGACGGTTCGGTTCAAACCTTCCGGCCTCGTCCAGTGTCAGGAAGCCAAAATACAGGGCACGGGCGGCGTTCGTTCCGTAGTTGTTCGCCACCTCGTCGACATCCGTGCAGACCGGCATGGTGCTGGATGCGTTTCGGTAATCCACTCCGCAGGCCTGCATGACGACGGTCGCCATTTCCTGTCGGGAGAGGGGTTTCGTTTCCTCAAATGTCCCGTTTTCCAGCGGGAAGAATCCGTTTGCAAGGGCCGCGCTGACCGCTTCGGTACAGCCTGCGACCGCCTTGACCGGAATCGTTTTATCGCACAGCGGGAGGAGCATTTCGGCCAGCTCCCGGCGGGAGATGGGCTGCTCCGGGTCGGAGACTTCCGGGCTGTCCAGCAGTCCCCGGCAGAAAAGCCGTGCCGCTGCGTCCGAAGAAGCGGTTTCGGTCAGCACCCGGTAGGGGATGCTCTGCTCGGTGTTTCCGGCCTTGTCCCTTGCCTTTACCCGGACGAAGCGGGCGTTCGGCGGAACAGTCAGCATTTCGCCTGTTCCGGCGGGCGTCCAGTCGGCTTCTGTCCCGGAGATCTCCCACACATAAGTGAGGGTCTGGTTCGTCCCGCAGCATTCCGCGCTGGCCGTCACCGTCGTTCCCGGTGCGGGCACTCCGACGATTCGGACATAGCCGGGACGCGGGAACTTCTGGCCGTTGATGACGACATTTTCGATCACAGCGTCCTGCCAGTTCATACTGCGCAGGGGCTTTCGCACCCCGTCGATGGAGATGTTTTTCAGGCTCAGTCCCGTGATGGGCACTTCCGGGAAGGCCTCTAGGAAGATGCCGTAGTCGCCGCCGTGAGCGGTGACATTTTCGATCGTGATATCCCGGAAGGTCGGCAGGTCGTTTCCGTTCCGGCCGTCCTCGTAGAGCATCGTCCCGTGGATGGCCGCACCGTGTACGGACTCCATCACGCTGTCGCAGAGGATGATTTCTTCGACCCTTCCGCCTCGCCGGGCATTGGTTTTCAGCCGCAGGGCGTAGGTCAGGTTGGGACTGGAAAAGTGGTTCTCGCTGGCAAGGACGCGGCAGATGCCGCCGCTCATCTCGCTTCCCAGTGCAATTCCGCCGTGACCGTCCACGAACTCGTTCCGCTCGATGAGGACATCCTTGCAGGGGATGTTCGCCAGACGTCCGTCCCGGTCTCGCCCGGATTTCAGGCTGATGCAGTCATCGCCTGTGTCGAAGCAGCAGTTTTTGATCCAGACGCCGGAGCAGCTCTCCGGGTCACAGCCGTCGTTGTTCGCGCCGTGGCTGGAAAGGGTCAGACCGTCCACCGTGACGCTCCGGCATTGCACCGGGTTCAGCTGCCACATGGGGCTGTTGTGCAGGGTCACACCCTGCAGGAGGACACGCTCACAGCGGAGGAACTGTACAAAGTTGGGACGGAGGAAGTGTCCCTCACCAAAAACGCGCTCCTCTACGGGAACGCCCTCCTCGTTCATCCTGCGGAGAGCTTTTCGGGCGGCAAGCTGCAAGTCCGGCTTGTCCTCCGACCACGAATCCTCCACCTGATGATGCCAGCTCCACCAATGTTCCCGGTCTGCGCCGCCGTCCAGCGTTCCGCAGCCCGTTACCGCGATGTCCTGCGCGTCGCAGGCGTAAAGCAGCGCACTGTAGTTGTAGCAGGGGCTTGCCTCCCAGTGGGAAAAGACCAGCGGATAATTCTGTTCGGGGTCGTCGGGCGTGAAGCAGATTTTTGTTTCCGGCGAATCCAGATGCAGTTCCACGCCGCTTTTCAGGTGGAGCGCACCCGTCCGGTAGATGCCCGCCGGGAAGTTCAGCACACCGCCGCCCGCTTCGCTCAGCTGGTCGATGGCGGCTTGGAGCTGTTTCGTCTGCAGGTGGTCTGCATCCGGTACGGCCTCCATCCGGTTCGGCCCTATGCGCGGCAGCTCGATTTTGGAGAGGATCTCCTGCCGCAGATCGTGTTTTGATTCCGTCATGGTTCCATCCATCGCTTTCCCATTCGTGTTTCGTTCGGCTTGGGTTCGCGTCCCTTTTGTGGCTTTAGTGTACAATGATTTCGCTCCGGTTACGATACCCAAGATTTCAAAATCTTCATAACACTTTTCTCATAGTTTCTTGCCAAGCAGGGCGAGACTCGCTATACTGAAGAAAACGCAAGGAGGCCGCGCATGAACACCAAGCAATACTACTATCTGTCCACCATCGCCGAATACGGGAATCTTTCCTATGCAGCCAAGGCACTGGACGTTTCCCCTTCGGCACTGAGCAAATTTTTGACCGAATGCGAGCGCATCTTCGGTTCTACGCTGTTTTTGCGGTATGGCCGCCGTCTGTACCCCACCGCCGTCGGACGGTACATCATTGAATGCGCTCAGAAGATTCTGGACGAGCAGAACCGGATGCTCCTGACGATGAAGGACGTCACCGGGAGCAACCGGAAGCGCATCCGTCTTGCGACCGCACCCAACCGCGGCGCGACCATCTATAGCAAGATCTACAATCCATTTTCCCGCCGATACCCCGACATCGCCTTGAGTCTCGTGGAGCTTTACGCCAAAGACCAGCCGGGCGCGATTGCCCGGGGTGTGGTCGACCTCGCCCTTGGTGCGGGCGCATCCACCCCCGAGACGACCGATATCCCCATCGCCTATGAGGAACTGCTCATCTCCCTTCCGGCCTCTCACCCGCTGGCAAAGCAGGAGAAAATCCACTTAAAAGACCTGCGGGAAACGCCCTTCGTCCTCCAAGGGCCGCGCCACAGCATCCGCATTCTGGCCGACCAGCTGTTCCGGGAGGCGGGTTTCCAGCCCGTTGTCGCGTTCGAGTCGGACGACGTGCTTCTGGTGGATTCTATGATGCACCAAGCGGTGGGTGTCGGCTTCGTCAGCAAGGCGCACGTTTTCCCCTGTGATGAGCTGGTCTACCGCCCGTTAGAACCGTCGGTGCGGCAGACGCTCCACCTGCGCTACCCGCTGGGGCACACCCTGACCGAGCCGGAATATTATCTGGCCGGACTGCTGGCCGAGGAACGCTTGGCCGACCCCCGCTATCAGCCCACCGATTCCCCTTTCGTGACCCAACTGCTGAACAATGTGCGCGCGCCCATTGCCGCCGCAAAAGACAAAAGCACCGCTCACAGAGTCGTCGGCACGGCTCTGCAAACGGTGCAGGAGGTCAATCTGGATACAAAAGTAATGGAATATCTCATCGCCATCGTGGAGGAGCAAAGCCTCTCGAAGGCGGCGGAGCGGTTCTTTCTGGCACAGCCCGCCCTCTCGCGGCATCTGCGCAGTGTGGAGGAAATGGTCGGGATGCCGCTCTTCTCCCGGGAGCACAACCGCCTCCACCCCACCAGTGCAGGCACGATCTTCGTCAACAACGCCCGAAACATCCTCCGCATCGAAAACGAGATGTTCACCCACACAAAGTCCTATTATTCCGGGCGCGGCGGGCGGCTCTATCTCAGCTGTGACCCGCTGTTCATCGACATTCTGCGGGCAAAGGTCGAGCCAGCCTTCCGCAAACTCCACCCGGAGCTGACCCTCGTGTTCACCCAGCAGAATCAGGAGCAGACCTTGGAGGCTCTCGGCAACTCCTCAGCCGACCTCGGCGTGTTCCTCTCCACCGAGCGGACACACCCACTGCTCAACTGTGATGTCCTCGACCTGACCGAGATGGTCTACTGCTTCGCGCCGGGACAGCTCCCGGACGGGTGGAAGCCCGGCGACCCGCTCCCGCAGAAGCTCCAACCCCGCCCGCAATTGCTGGCCGAGCAGGACACGACCCTGCGCGGAGAGCAGGACGCTCTGCTTTCGCGGCTGTTCCCGACCCCGCCCGTCGCCGCCTGCGAAGCGATGCCCTCCATCCTCTGTCAGCTGGCGAATCTGGGCATCGCGGACTGCATCATGCCGCTGAACACGCTGGAACGCGCCCAGCATTTCCGCTGTGCCGCCTTTGACCCGCCCAAGCCGCTCTATCTTCTCCTCGGCTCTCATGTCGGCCGCACCCTTCCCGCCGTCACAAAGGAACTCGACCAACTCATCCGGAATGCTCTGGCGGATGTGCTGGAACTGCCGAAGCAGGAGCTTCGCGGTTGAGAAACGGGTGCTTGGCAGTTTAAAACGGAAACTCAAGTCCGATGTAATTCTTGGCTTCCTCCCGAATCGCAAGCATCGACTCTTTTCGTCCGATGATCTTGCAAAGATAATATGCCTCGTGGTAAGTCTCGGTACTCTTTTCATCCTGTCCCATGAAATGGTAGGACTCGGCTTGAATCGCAAGACACGCGTATAGCATCTGATAGTGTCCATAGCGGACACAGGCTTCGATTCCCTGCTGT
>CAVJGY010000050.1:0-8247 GCA_963648915.1 Acutalibacteraceae bacterium
TGGTATGATAAAGGCGAGGGAGGAAGGCTCTGAATCTCCCGGTAAAGAAATCAAAAATCAAGCATAAGATACAACAAAAAGGAGGCACTGTTTTATGGCACACAATGTTTCGCGTCGTGATTTTATGAAATGCGCCGGAGTCACTGTTCTGGCAGTAGCGGCAGGCGGTCTCCTCGCTGGATGCGGCGGTGGCGGCAACAATAACGGAAGCACCATTCCGTCCAAGACCGATTCCACCTTTACAACAGACGAAAAGGGAAAAGTGACCGTTCAGCTCAAGGGTTATCAAGAGGGCTGGGGAACGAGACTTGATGGAACGATTTCCAGAATTATTAAGGGTACTACAGGCGTTACATGGATAGCGGTGACGGTAACCATTACAAACAATTCGGAACAGTACGTCAATATGGGCAACACTTTCGAAGATTTGATACAGACATTGACCAGTGGCGACTACAAAAATATTGACCGTATCAAGAACGAGGACTTTGATGTGTACACTGACCGTGGTTCGAAGGTTTATCACGGCGATGTTGGCTACCAGATAGATAAAACCGGAATGCCGGACTTCTGCAAGGATAAACTTGCACCGGGTGAGACAGGCTATGTGAAGCTTTACTGCATCACTCCGAGCAACTGGCAGACAATGGACATCAAGTACACGCCGTCCTTTGCAAAGGGACAGTCCACTACCTTCCGTCTGACGCGGGATACCGATATCATCCGTTGATTAAAACGCTTACATTCCAATAAAATAAATACAGCCGCCCGGCGAGAGATTCAGCTGCATCTCGCCGGGCGGCGTTTTTGTTGTGAATGTTAAAAATGTCAGTGCTTCAGCTGCTTGTCGAGCCAGTCGCCGATATCGGCAAAGACCTCGAGCTTGTTCGTCTCCACCAGAAGCTCGTGCCGTGCGCCGGGATAGAGCTTGAGCTGGATGTTCTTCACGCCGACGGCCTTCAGGCTTTCGATGGCACGCTTCACGCCCTTGCCCTGTTCGCCCACAGGGTCGGCGTCGCCTGCCAGAAAGAGAAGGGGAAGTTCCTTCGGCATCCGGTTCAGAAAATCGGTGTCGTACAGCCGGAGGATGCCCGTGAACATGCTGTAATAGGCGTTCAGGGTGAAGGTGAACATACAGCGTTCGTCGGCGCGGTATTTGTCGACCTCGGATTGGTCGCGGTTGAGCCAGTCATGGGGCGTCCGACCCTCCAAGCCCTTGTTATACCCAAGGAAGGAGAGGTTCTTGACAAGCGCGCTCCGGTGTTTCCAGCCGAAAAATACAGCCAGCACACGACAGACTGTCCGTGCCAGCGTAACGAGAGCCTTGGGCTGGAAGCCCGTGCCCATGATGATCGCCCCGTCCAGCTCTGCGCCGTACTCGCAGAGGTATTGACGGGCATAGAATGAACCCATGCTGTGACCCAGCAGGAAATAGGGGATGCCGGGATAGAGCTTTTTCGTCAGGTCGGTCATAGCGTGCAGGTCGTCCAGAACGGCGCGGTTGCCGTCCGGCTCTGCAAAGTAGCCGTAATCGTCCTTGGTGCGGATCGAGCCGCCGTGCCCCAGATGGTCGTTTCCGGTGACGAGGATGCCGCGCGCCGCCAGATATTCGGCCAGCGGCTTATAGCGGTCGATGAATTCCACCATGCCGTGAGACAGCTGGACGATGGCACGCACCTCGCCATCCGGGACACAGCGGAATGCGTGGAGCGTCCGTCCCGGAACGGTCGAGGGGAGGGTGAAGTCGATCATTTGGCTCATAGAAGAGAGTCTCCTTCAAAGGGCAGCTTACAGGCTGCTTATTTTGCGGCGGCAGGCCGAGCAGATGCAGTAGCCGTTGAACTGAACGGCGTCGGTGTCCACCTCGCCGCAGAAGTCACAGCTTCCGGCGGGACGGTACTTTTTGAGGATGATGGAATCCTCGTCCACAAAGATCTCGAGCTTGGTGTCCTCGGTCAGACGCATACTGGTGCGCAGCTCCTTCGGAAGAACGATCCGTCCCAGAGCGTCGATGCCGCGAACGATACCGGTTGTTTTCATGATGCGCATTTCTCCTTTATCATATCCTTACGCTGCTGTAATGGCGTTGAATCAATTTCCCACAGAGTCGAAATAGGAAAATTGTGCCATCTCTTCCTGCTTAGTATACAAAATGTCACCACATTCGTCAATGATTGCGGGTGTTTTCGACAAAATTATGCTCAAAATTCAGAGATTCAGCAGAAACAGCGCGAGAAGCTTCTGATTTTGCAGGAAAAAGACGCTTGACAAAATCCAAGATGGGATTTATAATCTTCACTCGAGCATGAAATCCAATATTGGATTTTGAAAGAGGGGAATGTATGGAAGAAGCGATCAAGCAGAAAAATATCGAACTGAATAAAATTATGAAACGGACGGATGAGCAATACCACGCCTACGCAGTCTATACAAAGCTGTCTGACCCGGCACTCTGGACGCTGTACGCCTTGTGTGAGGCGGAAGAACAGCTCACCCAGAACGAGCTGGCCTCGGTGTGGTGTTACCCGAAGCAGACCATCAACTTTACGATATCGGGTCTGGTGAAGAAAGGCTATGTAGAGCTGAAGCAGCTGAGCGGGGCGCGGAACAGCAAGGCCGTTTGTCTGACCGAAGCGGGAAAGACCTTCTGCGAGAAGAACATCCTGCCTCTGGTCGAGGCGGAGGAACGGTCGCTGAAACGCCTGTCGCCCGAAGAGCGGGAGCTGCTCATTCGGCTGAATGAAAAGCAGTGTGCTTATTTTGAAGAAGAGATCCGGAGCATCACCCGTGCTCCGAAAGAAAGCGAATAAAGGAGAAGATATGTCCAAGCAAACCATCCAATTATCCGACCACTTTGATTATTCCCGGCTGATACGGTTCGTGCTGCCCTGCATCGGCACGATGCTGTTTACTTCTATTTACGGCATTGTCGACGGCCTGTGCGTCTCGAACTTTGTCGGCAAGACGGCATTTGCGGCCGTCAACCTCATCATGTCCCTGCCGATGCTCATTGGTACGGTCGGTTTCATGCTGGGTACGGGCGGCAGTGCCATCGTCGGTATCACCCTTGGTGAGGGCGACGATGAGAAAGCCGACCGCTTTTTCAGCCTTTTCGTCTGGACGGCGTTCGCTGTCGGTGTCGTCATGACGATCATCGGTCTGTTCATCGTCCGTCCTGTGGCCGCCCTTCTGGGCGCAAAGGGAGAGATGCTGGAATATGCCGTCACCTATGGCAGTATCCTGCTGGTGTCTATCCCGACCTATATCTGGCAGAACATGTTCCAGAGCTTTTTTGTCACGGCAGAAAAGCCGAATCTGGGCTTTGCGTTCACCGTTGCGGCAGGCTGTACGAATATGGTTCTGGACGTCCTGCTGGTCGGCGTCCTGAAATGGGGCGTTGCAGGTGCGGCGGTCGCGACCTTCATTAGTCAGCTGGTCGGCGGCGTGCTCCCGGTGTTCTACTTTATCAATAAGAAGAACAGCAGCCGTCTCCACCTCGTTAAGCCGAAGTTCGAGGGCCGCGTTCTGCTGAATGCCTGCATCAACGGCTCTTCGGAGCTGATGACGAACCTGTCTATGTCGCTGGTGAACATCCTCTACAACTATCAGCTCCTCCGCTTTGCGGGTGAGGACGGCGTTGCGGCATACGGCGTTATCATGTATGCGGCCTTCCTGTTCGTGGCTGTGTTCGTCGGCTATGCAGTCGGCAGTGCGCCCATCGTCAGCTATCACTACGGTGCACGAAACCACAAGGAGGTCAACAACCTCTACCGCAAGAGCCTGCGTCTGATCGCGGTGGTCGCCGTCATCATGACCGCCGCTTCGATGCTCATCATCCCGTATGTGGCACGCATTTTTGTCGGCTATGACGAAAATCTGCTGGCACTCACGAGCCGGGCGTTCCGTCTGTACGCGACTAGTTTCTTCATCATGGGATTCAACGTGTATGGCTCGTCCTTCTTCACCGCGCTGGGCGACGGTGTGACGAGTGCTCTCATCTCGTTCCTGCGGACGCTGGTGTTCCAGGTCATCGCAGTTCTGGTGTTTCCCATCCTGTTGGGCGGCATCGACGGCGTCTGGCTGGCCGTCACCGCCGCAGAGCTGGCCGCTCTGGTCGTTACCATCTATATGTTCGTGACGAAGGATAAGGTGTTCCATTACAGAGAGGTATAAATCAAAATAGTAAGGCCGTCGGGTATGAGAAATGCCCGGCGGCCTTTTTGTCAGAGAAAAAACATATTTTACATTATTATAGTGGGCGGATATAATAAAAGCAAGAGACAAGCCCAGAAACCAATCAACAGGAGGATGAACCTATGAAGAGCGTGAAAGTATTTGTTCCCTATGGTGCGGTCGGCCTGAACTGCACCGAAGAGGCCTTTGAAGCAGGTCTTGCCATGAAGCCGGATATCATTTCCAGCGATGCAGGTTCGACCGACTCTGGCCCGTACTATCTTGGTTCGGGACACGGCAAGTATTCGATCCGCGACGTCAAGCGCGACCTGAAGCGGATGGTGCTGGGCGCGGACAAGCTGGGGATCCCGATGACCATCGGTTCAGCGGGAACTTGCGGTTCGGACGAGGGCGTGGACATGGCCTACAAGCTCATCTGTGAGATTTGCGAGGAGGCCGGCATCCACAAAAAAATCGCCCGCATCTACTCTCAGCAGGATGCGGAGACGATGAAGGCAAAGTACCGCGACGGCAAGATCACGGCTCTGCATGGTGCACCGGAGATTTCCGAAAAGACCTTTGACGAGTGCAGCACCATCGTAGCTCTGCTGGGCGCAGAGGCCTATGAGGAAGCGTTCAAGAATGGCGCGGATATCATCATCGGCGGCCGTTCCACCGACACCGCAGTCATGGCGGCCTATCCGCTGATGAACGGCTGCGACCCGGCCTCCTGCTGGCACGCAGCAAAAACGGTTGAGTGCGGCGGTGTCTGCACCAGTGCAGGTCTGCCGGGCGGTGTCTTTATGGAACTGGACGAGAAAGGCTTCACTATCCGTGCAGTTCAGCCGGGCGCGACCGTTTCGCCCTACTCTGTCTCGGCACATCTGATTTATGAGAATGCAAATCCCATCCAGCTGACAGAGCCGGGCATCCGTATCGATACCACCAACTCCACCTATACGGCTCTCTCGGACACAGCGGTTCGGGTGGAAGGCACGACCATCGAATACCTGCCTTATACCATGAAGCTGGAAGGTTCTGGTCCGGTCGGTTATCAGACGGTCAGCATGGTCGGCATCCGTGACCGCAAGGTGATGCAAGACCCCATGAAGTGGGTCGAGGCTGTTTCTGCCGCAGGCGTGGACAAGCTGGAAAAGGCGGGTGTTCCGCGGGACAGCTATGATTTCTGGCTTCGTCCGTATGGATACAACGGCGTTTCCGGAATGCCTGTTCCGGAGGGCTATGTCCCGAATGAGCTGCTCATGATGCTGACGGTCACGGCCGATACACAGGAAAAGGCGACCCAGATCACCAAGGCGTTCAACCCGCTGCTGCTCCACCACAACATCTTTGAGGGAAAGCAGATGCCGTCCTACGGCTTCCTGTTCTCACCCGCTGAGATGGAGCGCGGTGCGATCTATGAATTCAAGTTGTACCATGTTGTAGCGGTGGATGACCCGCTGGAGCTGGTCCGCTTTGCATACGATGAGATCTGAGGAGGCAGAGAGTATGAATACCATTGAATCTACCGTCAAATATATCCGCAGCAAGAATGCAGGCCCGTTCTGGCTGACGATCGACGCCTTCTGCAACAATGTAGAGGACACCGAGCGTGTGGCAGCGGCATTTGAGCGCGAACGCGTCAAAATTGCAGCGGACTTCCATGTAAAGCCGGAGGACTTGCTGATCTACTGCCTGAAAAATATCTCGGTGGCAAAGATCAGTCTGCCCCGCGTTCCCGTTGAGGGAAGCCGCAACGAACGGGATATGCACGGCGGTCAGCAGTATGTGACGCTGCTGGATATTGAGGTTTAATGAAGCCAAAAAGATAAAAAGCAAAGGGACTTTTATGCTTTAAATCCCTTTAATCGTCAAAATGGAACTCGCGAAGCTCACAGTTCTTGATGCCGAAGGCGGCGTACTCTTCGTTCGTCATATCGTAGAAGTAGGACTGGACAACGCGGGCGATGCCGTTATGGGCGACCAGAAGATAGGTCTTGCTGGTATCGGCTTTCAGCTCGTCGAGGAGGTTGTAGAGCCGCTGAGCGAGCTGCATCATGCTCTCGCCGCCGTCATAGCGGTCGGCGAAGTGGGTTTTGGAGACCTTGAACTCCTCACCATTGCGGGGCGTGCCCTCGTATTTGCCGAAGCACTGTTCCCGCAGACGCGGCTCTTCCCGTGCGGGGATCCCGGTGGCCTCGGCGATGGCCTTCGCGGTGTCGGCGGCGCGGCTGAGGGGAGAGTAGAGAATTTCGTCAATGTGCAGGCCGCTGTTCTTGACGACCTCTCCGGTCTGTCTGGCCTGCTCGCGGCCATGCTCAGTCAGCGGGCTGTCGGTCATGCCGCAGATCTTGTTCTCGACGTTCCACACGGTCTCGCCGTGGCGGACAAAATAAAGGCTGTGCATCGTTTTGCTCCTTTACACCTTGTGCAGTTTGTGGTCGGTGAGGGTCACAGAATCGCCCTCCTGAATGTCGAGGGCGGTCAGCTCGGCGTCCGGATAGGCGACGACCCGGCGATCCCCGGCGGCATCCTCCAACAGGACGTCACAGCAGACGGGCTGACCCTCTTCCAGTTCTTCGCAGCCGTACAGCTGCTCGTCAATGCGCAGGACGTGATAGACTTCCATAGCGGTTTCCCCCTTTATTCTTTTATTATAAAGCGGGTGCGTTTTTGCGTCAATGGTTCGCCTTGACACAGCCGCCGCATTCTTGATAAAATGAAATATATTGCTGTTTTTGGTATCAAGGCAAAAAGGGAGAAGAACGTGAACATTACAGAATTGCGCTATCTGGTAGCCATCATGAAATGGGGTTCGGTGAGCGCGGCGGCAAAGCAGCTGTATGCGGCGCAGCCCAACGTGAGCAAGGCTTTGAAAAACCTTGAGGAGGAATACGACCTGCGAATCTTTGAGCGGTCCTCTACAGGCATGATCCCGACCGAGCAGGGACGGCACTTCATCGAGCAGGCAGAGCGGGTGCTTGCCGAGGTCGACCGTTTGAATCAGGGGGTGCAGGAGGAGCAGGGCCGCTGTGCGGAATTGCGGGTGATGCTTCCTCATGCGACCTACGCCTCCTATGCGGCGGTGGATTATCTTGAACAGGCGGCGAATGTGGAGCAGCTGCGCATCCATATCCGGGAGGGCGGCTCGATGGAGGCGTTGGATTTCGTCCTCCGGCGGGGCTATCACCTCGCCCTGCTGCGGTATGCCATCGAGGACGATGAACATTACAGCCACTATTGCGCCCGGCGGGGACTGAAAATGGAGCCCGTGATGGACTTCGAGTATTATCTTCTGACGAACCGGGACGGCCCGCTGGCAAAGCGCGAGGTGAAAGACCTCTCCGAGCTGAATCAGTATATGGAGGTCATGCACGACGATTTCCAGCTTCCGGGCGAGGACGGCGGCGACGGCGTGCGCTGGCATGTCAACGAGAGCCGCCGCATCCATGTGTATGAGCGGTGCAGTCAGTTCTCGATTTTGCAGCGGTTGCCGACGGCCTATATGTGGGCATCGCCGATGCCCAAGAGAGCGTTGGAGCAGTTCCATCTGGTGCTGAAAAAGTGCCCGCCGCAGAAGCAGAAGATGCGGGACGTGCTGGTCTATCCGGACAAGGGCGGTCTGCGCCCGGAGGAGCGGGCGTTCATCGACCTGCTCCATAAACAGGCGGCACAGACAGTTAAATAATCGTTTTGTAACAGGCTGTTGCAAAACCTCTCCGTCATCGCTTTGCGATGCCACCTCCCCTAACAAAGGGGAGGCTTTTGACAGAAGGGAAAGTTATCCTATTTTGCCAAAGGCTCTCCTGATAGGAGAGCTGGCGAGCGTTAGCTCGACTGAGAGGTTGAAAGCAACAGCTTTTTTGTTTCTGGGAAAATCATGCAGAAAAACCACGAAAACAGGCAGAAACAAAACACTTTTGGACAAGGTGCACAAAAAACGCCTCAAAAGTTTGGAGGGGTGTACTTTGGGCGGGGGTTGAGCCGCCGCAAAACGAAAATCGGGAGAAAAAGAAACGTATCTGCGAAAATCACACCTCGAAACACCCCGGCGAAAACAGGACGGTATATAAG